>JAFXIM010000022.1 GCA_017533165.1 Eggerthellaceae bacterium | reverse complement strand
CGTCGTTCAGCTCGGCCATGAAGGCGGCGACGCGGGGCTTGATGACGCCGAAGTAGTGGTCGTCCATCTGCTGGCCCTTGGGCGCAGGGGCGCCGTACAGGGTGCGCCCGGTATACCGCAGGTCGGGACGCTGGTCGTACATCTCGCGCGTGACGAGGAAGTACTCCTGCTCGGGGCCTACCGAAGTGCTCACGTGCTTGACGTCTTCGTTTCCGAACAGGCGCAGGATGCGCAGGGCCTGCCGGTTCAGCGCCTCCATCGAGCGCAGGAGCGGGGTCTTCTTGTCGAGCGCCTCGCCGGTGTAGGAGCAAAAGGCGGTGGGTATGCACAGCGTCGTCCCCTTGATGAACGCATAGCTCGTGGGATCCCAAGCCGTGTAGCCGCGGGCCTCGAACGTGGCCCTCAGGCCACCCGAGGGAAACGACGAGGCATCGGGCTCGCCCTTGATGAGCTCCTTGCCCGAGAACTCCATGATCACGCCGCCGTCGGGCGAAGGGGCTATGAAGCTGTCGTGTTTTTCGGCGGTGATGCCCGTAAGGGGTTGGAACCAATGGGTGTAGTGGGTCGCGCCCTTCGAAACGGCCCAGTCCCTCATGGCGCTCGCGACCGCGTTGGCTACGCCGACGTCAAGCGGCAGGCCCTCGTCGATGGTCCTTCTCAGCGAGCTGTAAACCTCGGCGGAAAGGCTCGCCTTCATAACTCTGTCATCGAACACCATACTCCCGAACAGCTCCGGTACTCCACTCATCATCCTCACCTGATTCTCTCGTCACTGAACCTCAGATTGAACGGGACGGCCGAATGTTGAGTGTGCCTAGAAGGAGACCGTCCCGCCGACATTCATTCTAGGTTTCGGCGTTTCGGGGCAGTTTCGAGCGAGTTTCCCGATGTTTCCCGACGTTTAACTCTCTGTTTCGCATGGGCCCAGGGAACGCGCGGGGCCGCGGGCGCGAGCCCAGACCTTTCCTCGACGAGGAGCAGGGACCCGCAGGCCTAGCCGACATGCTCGCCCGTGATGACAAGCTCCTCGTTAAGGCGGGCAATCTGCTCGTCGAATTTGCTGCGCGTCATTATCCGAACCTTCCCGTGATGTAGTCCTCCGTACGCCTGTCCCCCGGCATGGAGAACAGCTTCTCCGTCTCGCCCGCCTCAACGAGCTCTCCCATCAGGAAAAACGCCGTGTTGTCAGAGATGCGCGTTGCCTGCTGCATGTTGTGAGTCACGATGACGATGGTGTATCGCTCCTTAAGCGAAGCTGCTAACTCCTCGATTTTGAGCGTGGAAATGGGGTCAAGCGCGCTTGTCGGCTCATCCATCAGGAGCACCTGGGGCTCAACTGCCAAGGCGCGGGCTATGCAAAGACGCTGCTGCTGGCCGCCAGAAAGGCCCAGTGCGTTCTTTTTCAATCGATCCTTCACCTCATCCCAGATGGCGGCATCACGAAGTGAGCGTTCGACAATTTCGTCGAGCTCGGCCTTCGCCTTCACGCCGTGCGGGCGCGGGCCGTAGGCAATGTTGTCGTAGATGCTCATTGGGAAGGGGTTGGGGCTTTGAAAGACCATACCTACCTGCCGCCTGAGCTCGTTGACGTCAACCGAGGGATCCAGGATATTGGCGTCGCGGTAGCGCACCTCTCCCTCGATGCGCACGCCCGGTACGAGGTCGTTCATGCGGTTCAGGGTTTTGATGAAGGTAGACTTGCCGCAGCCAGACGGGCCAATGAGTGCGGTGATCTCGTTCTCGGGGATGTCGAGGCTCACGCCCTTGAGCGCCTGCGCGGAGCCGTACCAGAGGCTGAGGTCGCGTGCGGTCATGATGTTCATTTACAGACTCTTCTTTCTTTTGAAATTCTTGCTTACAAACGTGGCGCAGAGGTTTATCACAAGCGTCAGCAGAACCAAAAGGGCCGCGATGGCGAAGGCCACCTCGAACTCGCCCTGCTCCTTGGCGTACACGTACAGGGCCACCGTGAGCGTCGCGCCCGCGCTGCCCAGGCCCTCGAAAAAGCCGTTGGCCACATGCGCGAACCCAGCGGTGAAGAGCAGCGCGGCGGACTCGCCGACGATGCGGCCCACTGCGAGAATGCAGCCCGTGACGATGCCGTCGACGCAGTTGGGAAGAACAACTGTGCGAATAACCCGCCATTTACCTGCTCCGAGGCCGAAGGCTCCTTCGCGGTAGCTCCGTGGCACGGTTTTAAGACTCTCCTGGGTGGTTCGCATGATCGTGGGCAGGCTCATGATGACGAGCGTGAGCGCGCCGGCCAGAAGCGAGGTTTTGAAACCTAAAAACTGGCAGAAGAAGAGCATGCCCACGAGGCCGTAGATGATGGAGGGGATGCCCGAGAGCGTCTCGACGGCGAACTCGACGAGTGCGACCACTTTACGGTTCGTTGCGTACTCGGTGAGGTAGACGGCGGCACCTACGCCGAGCGGGATAACGATAGCGAGTGTCGCGAGAATGATGGATAGGGTGTTAAGTATGTTGGGAAGGATACCTATGGTGTCGTTCAGGTAGCTCGGGCTCGTGCTGAGCATCTCCCAAGTAAGGCCGGGCAGCCCCTTTGCCAGCACGTAGCCGAGAAGGCCCAGGACAAGGGCGGCGACGAGGGTAACGGACGCTGTCATGGCTGCCCTCATCGCAAGGGCGTAGGCTCTGCGGCTGGCGCTCGGCTTCGCGTGGAGCGCGTCGACGGTTTCTCCGGTTCTCACGCTACGCCTCCTTCCTTCCCTTGAGGAAGAAGCTCAAGGTTGCGTTGACGAGCATGATGAAGAGGAACAGCACGAGCGCGATGGAAAACAAGGCCTCCTGCTGAAGCCCGCTGGAGTACGACATCTCGCTTGCTACCGCGGTGGTGAGGAAGCGCACGCTCTCGAAGAGCGAGGGCATGTTGGCTGCGTTGCCCGAGACCATCATGGCGGCCATGGCCTCCCCGATGGCGCGGCCAACACCCAGCACGACTGCCGTGGCGATGCCGCTTTTGGCGGCGGGCACCGACACGTGAAACCAGGTCTCGACGGGCGTGGCCCCAAGCGCGAGCGAGGCCTCTTCGTACTTTCGCGGCACAGCCTCGAGCGCTGTCATGGACACTTTGATGATGGAGGGCAGAATCATAACTGCCAGCACGAGGATGGCCGCGAACAGGCTCGCGCCGTCGGGCAGGTCGAAGAGGACTCGGATGCCGGGTACGAGCACCATCATGCCCACGAGGCCGTAGACGACCGAGGGCACGCCGGCAAGCAGGTTTACTGCCTCTGCAGCTACGGCACGCACGCGGGGGCTTGCGGCTTTTGCAAGGTAGACGGCGCAGAAGAAGCCCACGGGCACGCCGAGCACGATGGCGCCTGCAGTGCCGTAGACGCTCGTGAGGATGAAGGGCAGGATGCCGTAGGAGGGCACGGCCGCCGTGGAGGCCCAGGTCCGCCCGAGCAGGAAGTCGGCGAGCCCGATCTCGCGGATGGCTGGTATGCCCGATGCCACGAGGTAGCCTGTGATGAGGAGCACGAAGCCCACGGTGACGAGCCCCATGAGGAGGAACACGCCGTGCACCAGGCGCTCGAGTGTCTTTTGCTTGGATTTCATCTCAACTCCTTGGCGAGGGGCGGCCGGCGCTCTCGAGCCAACCGCCCCTTCCCCGCTACGGGATCTTATACCGCGGGGACCACGCCTGCGGCGGAGATGATCTCGGCCGCGTCTGCGGAAGTGACCCAATCAAAGAAGAGCTGAGCCGCCTCGGTAAGCGGGACGTTCGCGTTGGTCACCAGGACGAACGGGCGCTGGATGAGGTAGCTGCCGTCTTTCACGCTTGCCTCGGTCGGCTCGATGCCGCCTACGGTGAGCGCCTTCACGGTATCGCCGACGGATGCGAGGGATGCGTAGCCGATGGCGCCCGGGTTCTGGGCCACGGTGGCGATCACGTCTCCGGTGGAGGTGAGCTCCTGGCGGTACTCGCAGACATCCTCGGTGCCGGTGATGGACTCGAAGCCGTCGCGGGTGCCGGAGCCGGCTTCTCGGCCGATGAGGACGATCTCCGCGTCATCGCCGCCTACCTCGCTCCAGTTGGTGATCTCTCCGGTGAAGATGGCCGCGATCTGCTCGAGGGTAAGGTCGGATACGGCGTTGCCCGGGTTGACGACCACGGCGATGCCATCATAGGCAAGTACCGTGGCTTCGAGTCCTGCCTCGATCTCCTCGGCCTTCAGGTCACGGCTGGACAGGCCGATGTCGCAGCGCTCCTCTTGCACGGCCTTGATCCCGGAACCGGAGCCGGTGGGGTGTAGGTGAAGGTGACCTGCTCGTTCTCGAGCTGGAAGGCCTCGCCGAGACTGCCGATTACCTTCTCCATGGAGGTGGAGCCATCGGTGGAGACGGAGCCCATGACGGGGGCGGCCTCGGTCTCCCCCGCGTCCTTCCCTTCGGAGCCGGCGCAGCCCGTCGCGCAGAGCAGGCCGAGCGCCATCATGACGCACAGGACAACGGATACGATGCGTTTCTTCATGTCTGATCTTCCCTTTCAATCAGG
>JAFXIM010000189.1 GCA_017533165.1 Eggerthellaceae bacterium | reverse complement strand
TTAAAGGAGCCAAGGCCCAGGTTGCCACTGAGCTGAGCTCGGTGCTCGTAGTGGTCAAACCGACGACAAGGCTCGAAAGCACCAGCAACACTACGCGCGCCGCGAAGAACAGACCGGACTCAAGACCAGCAAGGCTGAGGTATACGGGCCCCGCAATACGCATCAGACTTGAAGACGACTCGGCATCTAAAGATCCCGCTGCGAAAGCCAAGACGAAGGCGTTGAACACCACAAGCATCGCCGCCAGCAAAAAAGCTGGGGAAAGTAAGCGCAAGACAGACCCTAGGGGTAATCGGCTTACCGCGAATACAAGCGCCCCCATAAGGGCGAACAACCCAATCCCCGCCCACGTATCAGCAAAGAAGAGCGCAACGATGTAGGCGATGAGTACCGCTAGTTTCACGCGCGCATCCATGCGGTGAAGGGGCGTATCGCCTGCTATGTAGGAAGAAAAACTCAGTTGCATGTGGTGAAGTATAGGGCAGATAGCACAAGAGGCCGCGCTCAATGCGCAGCCTCTTGCAAATAGAACGATGTCAACGGGCCATGTATGGCAGGCAAAGTGCCGCTATCGGCTCAACATGGCGCGGTGCACAACCGTGAGAGTTTAGCTTATTCAGCCTTCTCCTCAGCCGGAGCCTCCTCAGCAGCCTCAGCCGGAGCGGCCTCGGTCTCCTCGACAGCCTCAACGGCCTCCTCGACCTCGGGCTCAGCCTCGACGACCTTCTTCGGCTCAACCTTCTTGGGCTCTGCCTTAGCAGCCTTCTTAGCAACCGGCTCGGTCACGAGCTCCATGATAACCATGGAAGCGTTGTCACCCTTGCGGTTACCGAGCTTCATAATGCGAGTGTAGCCACCCTGACGGTCCTGGAACATGCCCTGCTCAACCTTCTCGAAGATCTCGCGTACGAGCTCCTTGTCGTTGAGGTAAGCGATGGCCAGACGGCGGGAGTGCAGGTCGCCCTTCTTTGCCCAAGTGATGACCTTATCGACGTCGGGGCGAATCTCCTTCGCACGGGCCTCGACAGTCTTGATACGGTCATTCAGGAACAGTGCGCTCACGAGGCTGCGCTTCATAGCCTTAGTGTGGCTATAGTCGGTGCCAAGCTTGCGACCCTTCTTGTAGTGTCTCATGATCTCGTATCTCCTAAAGCTTCAAATTGAGGTCCATGGAAATGAGCTTGTCCTTCACTTCCTCGATGGACTTCGCACCAAAGTTTCTGATGTTCAGCAGGTCGTTCTCGGAGAACTCGACGAGCTGTCGCACCGAATGAATGCCAGCGCGCTTCAGGCAGTTGTAGGAGCGAACCGAAAGGTCCAGATCCTCGATCTGCTTGTCAAGCTCGGCATTGGACTCCTGGCCTTCGGGCGCGAAGATGGAGGGTGCTTCGCCCTCTTCCTCGTCGGCCGCATCAGACAGGCTCAGGAACGCGCCCATGTACTGGTTGATGATGTTAGCCGCGCGGCACACTGCCTCAGTCGGGGCAATGGAGCCATCGGTCTCAACCTCGAGAACCAGCTTGTCGTAGTCGGTGCGCTGACCAACACGGGTGTCGGTCACGTTCATCGTGCAACGACGCACGGGGGAGAACAGGGAGTCGACGTGAATGACGCCGATCGGGTCCTCAGTGCGCTTGTTGCGCTCGGCCGAAACATAGCCACGGCCGATGCCGATGCGAATGGTCATGTCAAGCTGGCCGCCCTCAGCGACCGTGGCGATGACATGCTCCGGATTGATGAGCGTAAACTCAGTCGGAACCTCGAGGTCTTTGCCGGTAACCGTGCAAGGACCCTCGACAGAAACGTGAGCGGTTGCCTCTTCTACGTCCTCGTTGAGGGCGGAGAAGACCAGACCCTTGACGTTCAGCACGATGTCAGTGATGTCCTCGATGACGCCTTCGGCGGTCGTGAACTCATGCTGCACGCCTTCGATCTGAATGGCAGTCGCTTTCGCGCCATCCAAGGAGGACAGCAGCACACGGCGCATGCTGTTGCCAAGAGTGCTGCCATAGCCTCGCTCCAGCGGTTCGACGATGTAGCGAGCTACCGTGTCGTTGACTTCTTCCGTTGTAACAGTAGGCCTCATGAACTCGGTCATGTGTATTTAGCCTCCTTACTATGCCGCTATTATTTCGAGTAAAGTTCGACGATGAGCTGTTCGCGGATGTCGGAATCGATCTGATCGCGCTGCGGGAGAGCCAGAACGCTGCCCTGCAGTTTCTCAATGTCAACCTCGAGCCATGCCGGCACCTGAGCGCGCTCGTTAGAAATCAGAGCGCTCTTGATGACGAGCATGTCCTTGGCCTTCGGGGCCACGGCGACCAGGTCGCCCGGACGCACGCGGAAGGACGGGATGTCCACGCGGCGGCCATTCACATAGATGTGACCGTGACGGACCTGCTGACGAGCCTCAGCGCGAGACTTCGCGAAACCGAGACGATAAACAACGTTGTCCAGACGGCTTTCGAGGATGCGAAGCAGGTTCTCACCAGTGATGCCCTGCTGGCGGTTCGCGATGTCATAGTAATGACGGAACTGCTTCTCGAGAACACCATAGATACGCTTGGTCTTCTGCTTCTCGCGCAGCTGGGTGCGATATTCGCTTTCCTTAACGCGCTTCTTGCCGGCCTCGCCCGGCGCATAGTTGCGGCGCTCGAGTGCGCACTTCTCGCTGTAGCAGCGGTCGCCCTTGAGGAAGAGCTTCGCGCCTTCGCGACGGCACAGACGGCAGTCCGCTCCAGTATAACGAGCCATAATCTACGATCCTTTCAGTTACACGCGGCGACGCTTCTTGGGGCGGCAGCCGTTGTGCGGGATAGGGGTGCAATCCTGAATGCTAGCGATCTCGAGGCCAGCTGCCTGCAGAGAACGGATAGCCGTCTCGCGACCAGAGCCCGGGCCCTTCACGAAGACGGAGACCTTGCGAAGACCATGCTCCATAGCGGTCTTTGCAGCAGCCTCAGCAGCCATCTGAGCAGCGAACGGCGTGGACTTACGGGAGCCCTTGAAGCCGACGGTGCCAGCGGACTGCCAGGAGATCACGTTACCCTGAGGATCGGTGATGCTGACGATGGTGTTGTTGAACGTAGACTTGATGTGAGCAGCGCCCACGGCAATGTTCTTACGCTCGGAACGCTTAATGCGCGTACGTACGTTTTTCTTAGCCACGATGCTTCCTCACTACTTCTTCTTCTTGCCGCCGATTTGCTTCTTGGGGCCCTTGCGGGTGCGAGCGTTGGTATGAGTACGCTGGCCGCGAACGGGCAGACCCTTGCGGTGACGCAGACCGCGGTAGCAGCCAATCTCCATGAGACGCTTGACGTTCTGGGTAACGTCACGACGGAGGTCGCCCTCGACAATGAGGTTCTCCTGGATGTAGTCACGGAGCTTAGCCTGATCCTCTTCGGTGAGATCACGAACGCGAACGTCGGGATCAACGCCGGTCTCAGCGAGGATCTTCTTAGAGGTGGTGAGGCCAATGCCATAGATGTAGGTCAAGCCGACTTCAATGCGCTTATCGCGAGGAAGGTCGACACCAAAAAGACGTGCCATAGGTAAATTTCCCCTTCTTTCTTCCTAGCCCTGACGCTGCTTGTGGCGCGGGTTCTCGCAGATTACGAGCACCTTGCCGTGGCGTCGGATGATTTTGCACTTGTCGCACATTTTCTTGACCGAAGGACGTACCTTCATATCATTTTCCTTTCGGTTATGCGGATCGTTCTATCTTCACGCCCAGCCGCAGGCGGTTGTTTTCCTACTCTTTTCTTTCTGCCCTCACCGCTCGGCTTGCGGCTTCATCAGAGCGCAGAAATAGACGCCTTCCTATCGCCCTCGATGCGAAAAGCGCCCCAACTTGCTTAGAGAAAACGCTGCTTGCGTTCCCCTTGCGGCTCCTACTTGAAGCGGTAGGTGATGCGGCCGCGGTTCAGGTCGTACACGGAAAGTTCGACCGTAACCTTGTCTCCCGGCAGGATCTTGATGTAATGCATACGCATCTTGCCGGAAATATGGGCAAGGATGACATGCCCATTTTCGAGCTCAACCTTGAACATTGCGTTGGGCAATGCCTCAAGGACGGTACCTTCAAGCTCGATTACGTCTTCTTTCGCCAAAGTTGCATCCTCCAAGCAAAAAATCGCCTTAAAACAGCAACGATAGATAATAGCAAAAGATTGTCAAATTGGAAGTAGGAATTTTAAGCGCACAAAAACTCGACAAACGGTGCGTTTGCTAAAAAACCTGCATGTCAGGCAAGCGGTCTCAAGCCGCGCAGCTTCCGAAGGAATGCTCGATCGAGCGGGAAGCCGCCAGGTACTTGCGCTACCGGATAAAACCGAGCGCGGCCGCCTTGTCGGCCGAAAGAGAATGTTAGCTTTTGATCGGCGTTTGCGCAAGACCTATTTTCGATTGACCAAACGAGTCTTCACGGATAGAATATTTTTTTGCGTGTGCGACGGGCCATTAGCTCAGCTGGCAGAGCAGGGGACTTTTAATCCCAAGGTCGCGGGTTCGATTCCCTCATGGCCCACCACGCGCACCCGAACAGACTGGGCCATCGTCCAACGGCAGGACTCTGGTTTTTGGTGCCAGCTACCTAGGTTCGAATCCTAGTGGCCCAGCCATTTCAGATCTATCAAAAACGCCCCGAAGGGCGTTTTTTTATTTGCTGGAAACTGTTTACCTAAACCATTTATTCTGCGGGAACGAAGCTGTCCTTGTCAGGCGCAAATGACTGCATAGCTGCAATGGTGCGAGAGAACAGCTCATCGAGTTCCCATCCGCACATTTCCGCACCCTTGCGAATGACATCGCGCGAGCAGCCCGCCGCAAAGCGCTTGTCCTTAAACTTCTTCTTAAGGGATTTCACCTCAAAATCCATGACGCTCTTAGACGGACGCATGATGACGGCAGCACCAATGAGACC
>JAFXIM010000188.1 GCA_017533165.1 Eggerthellaceae bacterium | reverse complement strand
GCGGCTCAGCCCGAGAGACTCACATCCGAGAGAGACGAAGCCTTCGCCCAGGTTAAGGGCCTTACGCCCGAGCAGAAGCGCGCGCGTTTGCTTGCGGAAAGCACGCGTATTCGAGAGCGCGCCATGGGTGAGGAAAAGGGGGAGGAGCGATAATGGCTGATCCGCGTTTGTTTCGCCTGCGCGTGGTATTTGTGAAGGCGGGACGTTTGTCTATGCTCTCCCACCTGGAACTGTGCAGGGCTCTTGAGCGCGCGGTGCGGCGTGCGAAGCTTCCCTATGCGGTAAGCCAGGGCTTTTCGCCCCATATGCGCATTGCCTTCGGTGCAGCTTTGCCGGTTGGTGTTGGCGGTACTCAGGAGTTCTTCGATCTGTTCTTGGAGCGCTATGTCGCCCCTGATAAGGCTCTTGCGGCGTTGAAGAGTGCAAGTGCCGAGGATCTCATGGTTCAATCCTGCGCCTATGTGGAGCATTCGGCTCCTGCAGCTTCTGTGGCGTTTCCTGTTTGCACCTATCGCGTAGTTTTTTCCACGAGCCCCGAGGAGCTGGTGGTTCCCGAGGAGATCACGGTTGTGAGGAAGAAGAAAGAAAAGACGCTATTCGTTTCCGACTTCCTTTGCGGTTCTGTGAGCTTTGACGAAGATGGGAAGAGCGCGGTATTCACGCTTGAGTCTAAGCCTACGGGAAGCCTCCGTCCCGATTTGCTGATGAGCAAGTGCGTGGAGGCCACCCTTGCTGCAGGTAAGGCTCCTCAAGGCTTTGAGGTGCTCACTATTACGCGTATCGCTCAGCAGACGCTTGAGGGGGCGGCTTTGTAGGCGAGGGGTGCGGTCCTGTCGCATTAAGGCTTATGGCTGCGCGTGGCTTGGATCAAAGATTCTGAAAAATTGTCCTTGTTCGACCTGAGCTTATGTGTATAATAGACAAGCTGCAAAACACGGGGTGTTAGCTCAGTTGGTTAGAGCGCCGGCCTGTCACGTCGGAGGTCGCGAGTTCGAGTCTCGTACATCCCGCCATTAATATTTCTATCGCCGCCTCTGCGGCGATTTTTTTATATTCCCTCTAGTGTGGGATCATTGATTTGGTCATGCATGGTCTATCGAACTTGCGACGTCTGCGTGCTGCCTCTTTCGGGTGCCTTGAGTTGTCGTGTCACTTTGGCAAAACGGCGTCTTTTGGATAAAAAGTCGAGTTGTGAACTCTCCTTGTGCCGATATTACTTGCTTCGTATACGAAATGTCGTCATTGATTACATGTGCTAATGCACATCCTTTGAAAACCGCTCTAAAAGAGTTCACAACTCGAAATAATTGCCAGAAAACTGGGTTTTTGCGAAGTGAGGGCATGTTTGACGGTCACGACGGGGCGGTTGGCTCGCGGTGATCCCGTTGAACCTATGGGGTGCCCGGCGGTTGGCTCGCGGTGATCCCGTTGGGCCTATGAGGTGCGCCGCGCTATTGCTTGCGTCCGTATGCAAGGTGGTACACCAAGCAGGCGATGGCTGCAAGCGCCGCAAGCGCAAGGTAGATGACGGTGTAGCCAACCAGGGGAATAAAGAAGCCGATGATAACCGGACCGATTCCCGATCCCAGGTCCATGCTCATGAAGAAGGTAGAGTTGGCACGACCAAGCTCGCTTTTCGGGGTGATGCGAACAATGGCGGTTTGCACCGTGGACTGCGTGCATCCGATGCCGAAGCCTGCCAGGGCGGCAGATGCGAGCAAGCTTGCGCCGTTAAAGGACAGCGCGAGGACCGCTAATCCGACGACAAGAGATGCGAAGGTGAGGTAGATGACGGAATTCTCGCCTTTTTTGTCTACGCGCCGACCTATGGGCGGTCGCGTGATCAGGATGGCTGCCGAGTACACGATGAAGTACAAGGAGGCGGCTTCAACCAGATTTCGCTCTTCTGAAAACACCGTGAGGAAGGATGTGATACCCGAATAGCACACCAACACGAGCAGCAGGGGGATGGCAAGCGGCAGTACGCTGATCTGGATGAAGCGGCCGATCGATAAGGGCTCTTTTTCCGTTTGCTCGGCCTGTTCTGCTTTGTCGGCCGTTTGAGCGGAGGTGTCGCGGATTTCGGGTACCTTCACGAAGAAGGATCCCACCAGTGCTGTAGCCGTTACCACTGCCGAGAAGATGAAGAGGGACAGATAGTCGCCATCGCTTGTGAGCAAGATGGCAACGAAGGGGCCGACGCCCGTGGCAAGCGCTTGTGCCATGGAGAAGTAGCCTATGCCCTCACCGCGGCGTTCGGGTGGGACTAGCAAGGCGGCGGAAGCCGCCAGTGCGCCCGAGGCGATACCGAAGCCTATGCCGTGCAAAGCTCGGGTCAAAAACAGAAAGGCAAATCCGCCTTCGATGAAATAGAGCATGGCGGCTACCAAATTGACGGTCGTGCCAATGATGATGGATCGCTTGAGGCCCCAGACGTCGATTTTGCTGCCGAGGATAAGTCGCGTGAGCAAGGAGGAGATGACATAGGCGGTAACCATAAGCCCCGCAGCGCTATAGGTCGCGTCGTAAGTGATCATGGTGTATTCGACCATGGTGACGAGGAAGAGGTAGAAGACAAGCGCCGAGACGAAGTTGATCGCCGTGAGCATGGTGAAGGACGGTGTCCAGATCTTGGCTTTTTCTGCCATGCTTCCCCCTAAGCATATGCATGAAAGCATATTGTTACTTACTGTGGTTGCGAAAGCCCCTTGCGTATCGCCTAGAGCATGGTAACGCTAAATGCACAAGAGTGAGGTCTTGTTTTGTCGATTACCGTTTCCTCGTAAAACTGCTCATACCCAGCATACGCGGGATTGTATAATTTCGAAAATACTGGGCCGGGTGGTTTCAACGGCCCTATACTGGCTGAGGCTTTGAGCCCGAGGATGGCGCTGTGAGCGAAACACCCACATCTGAAGACTTGCAACAGGAGGCGCTTGTTTGCGGCGAGGTCGAACTGCGCTCTTTCATTAAGCCGGATGCAGACGGCGTGTACCACATTGCTGCTTTCGACTTTGATGGCACCTGCATTCGAGGAAACTCCCCGGTTATGCTGGTGCGTCACCTTGCCTCCAGCGGACAGCTGAACTTCTTCGTCATTCTTCGCATCATTTGGTGGGCTGCTCGCTACAAATTCCATTGGCCGCAAAACGAAAGTAGTGTTCGCGAGCTCGTGTTCACTGCCTTTAAGGGTAAGCCGAGCGTTGAAGTTGACGATTACCTCGATCGCTTTGGAGAGGAAAACGTAGCCAAGCGATTTAGGCCGCAGGCTCATGAAACCATGGCAGAGCACGTGCGCGAAGGCCACGTGGTTCTTTGCTTGTCGGCTACCTTCGAGCCCATTCTGCGCAGCATTGTGCCCCAGCATCCCATTCAGTACCAGGTATCCACGCGCATGCAGGTTGACGCCGATGGCAACTACCTCGCTAAGGTGGAGGGTCTGCCCGTCGAGGGTGAGGAAAAGCTCAACGCCCTCCGTCGTTTTGCCGATAATGAGTTTGGCGAAGGTAAGTGGGCACTCGACTGGGCGTATTGCGATCATTACTCAGATTACGCCTTGCTTGCCGCAGCAAAGCATCCCTATGCTGCCAACCCCACGTCAACGTTGACAAAGATTGCAAAGCGTGAGTCTTGGCCGATCGTTATCTGGGCGGAGCCTTCCTAAGCTTGATTTTTGCCGCTCGATTGCCCAATCGAATCTTGCACGTTCTTGACTGGGCTAGCAAGCGCGTTTAATGTTGCTTAAAAACTAACATTTTTCCGTGAATAACGGTCTTAAGCCTGGGTGGCGCCATATTGGTGGGATACAATGATTTCGAACAACGAGTGCGTCCGGGAGATTGAGGCGCGCGAATCCCTTAGGGCCCACCGCCCTTCGTTAACTTAGGAGGTGTGAGATGTTGGATAACCAGGATATGAAGCTTCCGAGCCACGATGACGATAGAGCCAACGCCACCACCGAGTATTTGAATAGAGCTTCGGCCGCTTGCGATGCGGGTGACGCCCGTCTTGGTATGCATCTATATCTTGCTGCGTTCGAGGAGGCCTCCGTTGCGTCTGATATCGTCTCCGAAGATGCCCTGCTGGGCCTTAAGCAAGCTTGGGCCATTGCCTGCAGGTTCAAGGAGCGCTCTCTTGCAGAGCATATCTTTGAGAAGATGGAGCCGTATCTGAGTCAGGCCGAGCTGACCGCTTGCATCGCCCAGCTTCAGTCCCTTGCCCTCGATCGTCTTGAGGAATTCGGCGTATCCCGCGAGGATCTCGAGGGTATGGCTCAGGCCATCTCCCAGGAGATCATGGGAGCGGGGGAGGGCCTGCCCTTTGCGGGTGATGCCATCCCCAAGATTGTTCGCGTCGAGCATTTCAAGATGGATAGGCCCATTTCTCTTCCCGCTGGTATCACGCCTGGGGCAATCGCGTCTGGGACACCGATAGATGCGGCAAGCATCGTACCTGAGGGCTTTATTGATCCCAGCGGCGTTATAGATGCCTCGAGTTTCGAATTCCCGAGCATTGAAGAGATCGATAGCGAGATCGCCTCGCAGGAACTTTCCGAGTCGCAGCTCGAGGCTGATCTTGCGTCTGCTGAGGCGGCTCAGGAAGATGCGGCAGAGCAGGTGTCTGACGATGGTCAAACGTCGGCTTCTGCTTCGCCTTCTGCGGAATCGCCTGCCGTTGACTCCGTATCGCAGCCTGCTGCCTCCTTGGCTATTCCTGCGGTCAAGCCTGCTGCTCCCACGGAAAGCCCGGCGGAATTTTTCGCCAAGGCCGTACAGGACATGGGCGTTAAGCTGGTCGATGAGCAGCGCCCGCTTAACTATGATAGTCTCGCGGGTTTTGATTCCACCATTGCCGCGATGCGTGATTTGGGCATCGGCCTTCATGAGGATCCCGAGTTTATGAGCCTTGTCGGCCTCCTGAACGCCCGCCATGGCTTGAGCTCGCAGCCTCCCCTTGACAGCTTCCTGTTCAGAGCGCCCGCTCGAGAAGATGCCAATCGCTTTGTTGCGGCAACGGTCGGTGAGCTTGGCAAGCCCGCTTTGCGCATGCATATGGAGGAGAACCTGCAGGGTCAGCTCATGCTGTGCGTCACGGCTCAAACCGATGAGCCCTTGCGTTCGAACAACCTGCGCAAGATTTTTGCCGATGGTGGCGCGCTCGTTCTCGAGAACATTGACCTGTGGATGCCTCCTCAACTTGAGGAGGGGGATAACAGCGCGGCACAGTTCATTCAGGCCTTATCCCGCGGAGCGCGTGAAGCGGTTGGCCTCATTCGCGCTGCGGTGGACAACCCCGACGTGACTGTTTTGGCAACGGCTTCAACGACCTGTCAGATCGACGGCTTCTTCCTGGATATGCTCGAGCCGATCTGCATCATCGATATCAACAATCCCACGCCCGAAGAGCGTGTGGACATTTGGATGGACATCGCGCGTGAGCACCCCTCTATCCGCGGTGTGAACCGTGCCGATCTCGTGCGTCTTTCCGCAAATCTTCCGCGTTTTGACATTTACATGGCTGCGCGAGAGGCCATTGAGGAGGCTTACAAGTTCGGGTTGGTCACTCGCCATTATCAACCGGTTACGCGCGACAATTTGTTTGACAAGCTCGCTGCTTACCAGCCTCTCGACTCCGATGAATACCACAATTTGGAGGAAGAGGTCATTAGGGACTTCCGTCGCGGCTTCGATGATCTCGAGGACGCGCTCTTTCGTACTGGCCACTAGAAACCGAAAGCGACACTATGGACATCACAAGACGTAGCGACTATGCCTGCCGCATCTTGCGTGCCCTTTGCACCCATGAGGGCGAGTATCGCTCAATGACAGAAATTGCCCGCGAGGAGGACATTCCGTATTCCTTTGCGCGAAGCATTCAACATGACTTGGTAAAAGCCGGCCTTCTGCGAACCGAACGGGGTGCCCGCGGTGGCGTTACCATGGCGGTTAAGTGCTCCGACGTCACGCTCTACGACGTCATGGTGACCGTACAGGATAGGTTCGGTATGGCCCCTTGCTCGCAGGATCCCGAATACTGCGAAAAGAGCACGTGCTGCCAGTACCACGGCATCTGGTGCAAGGCGGATGCCATGTTGGCTGAGTACTTCAAATCCATTACCCTTGCCGACCTGTTCGAAAAGCAGAACGTATCCTGCAAAAAGGCCGAAGGGCAAGGCGCGTAAACGTGACTGAGCTCGAAAGCTTTGTCGAGCTGGTGTGGCAGCGCGGGGGAGAACTCTACCGAGATCTTCCTTGGCGTAATACGCACGATCCCTACGAGGTGCTCGTTTCTGAAGTGATGCTCCAGCAAACCCAGGTGAATCGCGTGGCTAAGTACTGGGAGCGGTTTCTGCGCGCGTTTCCCACTGTCGACGCGCTTGCGAGCGCTTCTGTCTCCGATGTCCTCGAGATGTGGCAGGGGTTGGGCTACAACCGCCGCGCCCTTGCTCTTAAGCGTGCAGCGGATTTGTGCTCGCAGTCACACGGGGGGCGCTTGCCCGAAACCTATGAGGAGTT
>JAFXIM010000187.1 GCA_017533165.1 Eggerthellaceae bacterium | reverse complement strand
GGCGCCTTCTCCCTCACCGGCCAGCCGAGTGCTTGCGGCACGGCGCGTGAGGTCGGCACCTTCAGCCACCGTCTGCCCGCTGACCTCGTGGTCGCCAACGCCGATCACCGCCGTTACAGCGAGGCTATCTGGGATCTGCCCGAAGGCTATCTCGACGGCATTCAGAAGCCCGGTATGCACACGGTCAAGATCTTCCACGAGCTTTCCAAGGGCAACATCGACTTCCTCTGGTCTGCCCACAACAACTGGGCCGTTTCCATGCCCAACCTTACCCGCTTCCTCGGTCGTGGCGACAAGAAGGGCATCATTGACGCATTCATCTGCGTGAGCGAGGTTTATCCCACCCTGTCCACCGCATACGCCGACGTCGTCCTTCCCGCTGCCATGTGGGTTGAGCGCGAGGGCCAGTTTGGCAACGGCGAGCGCCGTGCGGCCATCTTCGAGAAGGCCATCGATCCTCCGGGAGAGGCCAAGTGGGATCTCTGGATGCTCATGGAGATTTCCAAGCGCGTCCTCGAGGGCGAGAAGATCGGCGACGCCGACGCCTTCGATCATCTCTTCGGCTTCATCTACGACAAGCAGGCAGCTGACTTCAAGGGTACCCAGCGTGAGGTTTCTGCCCGCGCGTGGGAGGAGTACCGCACCTTCTCGAACCCCTGGCTCAACGAGCGCGCCAACGCCATCAACGTGGAGAAGAAGCTCAAGATGGACGCCAAGCAGCTAGCACCCTACGAGGTTTACCTTGAGAAGCACGGCCTCACCTGGCCCGTTCGCGAAGTTAACGGCGAATGGTTCGAGACCGCATGGCGTTTCTGCGACGGCGAGCAGGCCGACGGATTCGATCAGGTCGGTATCCAAAACCACGGCAAGCAGGATCTTGCCGGTGGCGTGAGCTTCTACAAGTCCGCAGGTCAGCGTCCCTCCGTCGTCTTCCGTCCGTGGGAGCCGCCGGCAGAGAGTCCGAGTGAAGAGTACCCGTTCTGGTTCTGCACGGGTCGTCTGCTCGAGCATTGGCATACCGGCTCCATGACACGTCGCGTTCCCGAACTCGATCGCGCTCTGCCCGAGGCGTTGCTCGATATGAATCCGGCCGATTGCGAGAAGCTCGGCCTTGTCGACGGCGACATGGTGAAGGTGAAGTCTCGTTTCGGCGAGCTGGAGATCAAGGTTTCCACGGCAGGCCGCACTCAGCCGCCCGCTGGCGTTACCTTCGCTCCCTTCTTCGCGGATGAGACCTTGGTTAACCTTGCCGTGCAGGATACCTACTGCCCGCTTTCCAAGGAGCCTGACTTCAAGAAGACCTGCGTTTCCATCGAAAAGGTGGTGGGTTAAATGATGAAGAAGACCCTGCTGATCGCAGCCTGCTTTGCTCTGGCGCTTTCGGTGCTGCTGTTCGCTGGTTGCTCGGATTCCAAGTCCTCGAACCTGAGCGAAGGCGGCTTTGCGGGAACCCCCGCCCTGATGCCCGCCGGGCATGAGGGCCGTTACCAGAACCTCGGAGCCGAGGGTTGCTATGGCTGCCATGGTGCCAACCAGAAGGCCAACCCGATGCTGGCAAGCGCCACCGCCATGCCCGCTGATCATTACGCAGGGGCCAACCTGGCCTCCTTCGAGATCGACCCCGGTCATGTTGAGTGCCAAACCTGCCACGCACAAGGCTAGGTGAATCGCATGGCTATCTCGAGTCTCGTTATCGACACGCTGCCCGAAGCTACCCTTGAGGTCAAAGCCGAGTTGGAGTCTGTTGACGGCGTAGAGGTTCATGAGGTCCAGGGAACCAAGCTGGTGGTGACCATAGAGGCTCCCTCTGTCGACGCATCTCATGCCATTGCAAGTTCGTTTGCGGGCATTGCGGGCATGATGAGCGTCGGCCTCGTGTTCGTCAGCGTGGAGGACGAGCTGGATGAAGCCGAAGCAAGCGATGGAGGTCAAGGCGGAGTACGCCAGGAAACGATCGGTCAGAGGGAAAGCGAAGGCGATTAAGCGTGAAGAAGAAATGGCTCATAGCGCGTCGCGCGGTTCAGCTGCTGATGCTCGTGCTGTTCTCCCTGCCGCTGCTGGTGGCGGGGTGGGGCCTTGCGGGCTTCTATCTGGGCGGCGATCTTGAGGTGCCGACTCCGGCGGAGGGCGTGTTCTTCGGGAGTCTTTCGTCTTCCGAGGTCTTCGGCGTAAGCCTGCTAGACCCCTTCGCCATACTTCAGGTTGTCGTAGCGTCGAAGAGCTTCGACCTTACATGGCTTGCGGGTGCTGCGATCGTTTTAGTGGTGTACGGGCTTGTGCGCGGCCGCGTTTTCTGCGGTTGGGTGTGTCCGGTGAACCTGTTTGTCGAAGCTGCGAGCTGGATTCGCACAAAGCTCAAGATTGAGCCTACGCCCATAGGCATTCCCCGCAGGGCGAAGGTCGGCGTCGCTGCAGCGGTGCTGCTTCTCAGCGCCATCACCTGCGTGCCGGTGTTCGAGATTTTCTCCCCGGTGTCGGCCATCAACAAGGGCTTGCTGTTTGGGTCCAGCGCCGGTCTCTGGCTGCTCGTTGCCATTCTTGTCATCGAGCTTGGTTTCGGCGGTCGGCTGTGGTGTCGCAGCATTTGCCCGCTTGGCGGCTTCTACGAGCTGCTCGGCAAGGTTGGTTTGGCAAACGTGCGCATCAAGCATGAAGCCTGCATTGGTTGCGACAAGTGCAAGGATGCCTGCCTGGCAGACCCGGCCATCCTCGATGCTGCCATCAAAGGCGAAGACTGCATCGTGCGCGCCGGTGACTGCATGGCGTGCGGCTCCTGCGTGGATGCCTGCCCGACGGCGGCCTTGTCGCTTCGCCTGGGAAGACCCGGGCGCTTACCTTCCCCAAGCCAAGAGGAAGGGCAATAGGAGTTTGAGGGACGGCGTCCCTTCAAGCTATAGAGAAGCAAGGGAAACGATTTGAACAAGAAGGGAGGAAGAAGATGAAGAAGAACAAGAAGCTGCAGCTGGCCGTGGCCTCTGCGTGCGCCATCGCCCTGGTCGTCGGCCTGACGGCATGCGCCCCGCGCGAGAACATCCCCAGCTCAAAGGATGCTGAGATCATGCCGAGCACAGACGAATTCGGCATAGTGACGGCCGAGGGTTGGTCGGGGCTGTATCCGCTGCAGTATTCCTCGCTGATGGAAAACGATAGCAATTCGCCGGACTCGGGTAAGCACAATTACCTCGAGACCTATCCGGCGCTGAACACCATGTATAAGGGCTACGGATTTGCCAAGGGCTACGATGAGGCCGCGTCCCATTCGTACACGCTTCACAGCGTTATGAACACGCCGCGTGTTGGCGATGCGACGCTTGCCAACTGCCTGACCTGCAAGACTCCGCAGTTTACCGCCATGGTCAACAGCCAGGGTGAAGGCGTTTACGCTCTCAAATTCAGCGAGCTGGCAAGCACGATGACCGAGCCGATCAGCTGCTACAACTGCCACGGCAACGATCCGACGCAGCTCGAGCTTACGCACGAGTACTTCGTCGCATCGATGGGCAGCGACCTGGACAAGGCTCCGATCGAGGCTCAGGTGTGCGGACAGTGCCATAACGAGTACTATTTCGAGACGGACAAGTCCACCACCAACCCCTACACCGGTCTTGCCGAGATGACGCCGGATGCCATCCTCGCGTACTACGACGCAATGGGATTCAAGGACTGGGAGCATCCTGACACGGGCGCTCCGATGATCAAGGTTCAGCACCCCGAGTTCGAGTTCCTCTATGGTGGTAAGCAATCGCAGATGGCGAGCATGGATTTCGCCTGCTCCGACTGCCACATGGAGACGCGTACCGCAGAGGACGGATCCAAGTATTCTTCTCATTACCTGACCAGCCCGCTCGAGAGCCAGATTCTGCTCGAGAAGTGCGGCGTCTGCCATGACGACATCTCTGCTGAGGTGGCTGCCTGGCAGAAGCAGGTAACCGATCGCGAGATCGCCATCTCCGAGAAGATCGAGCGTTACACCCAGCAGCTCGCTGCCGCTAAGGACAGCCTGTCTGCCGCTGAGTTGGCCGAGGCCCAGAAGCTTCAGCGTCATGCTCAGTTCTATTGGGACTACGTGATGGTCGAGAACAGCGAGGGTGCCCACAACCCGACGCTGGCAAACGAGACCCTCGATAAGGCCGAAGCTTGCGTCGACGCTGGCTTCGCCCTCCTGGCATAATCAAGCGGAAGGATCGAGACATGTTTGAGAAAAACAAAGATGCCGAGCTTGACGTCCAGGCAACCGAAAACGCCGAAGGCGCCCAGGGCGCTCCGGCGAGCGCAAAGAGGAAGCTCTCCTTCCTGAAGAGCGCAAAGGTCCGCATGGGGCTTGGCGTGGCGGCCGCCATCATAGTGGTCGCTGGCGCGGGCTTTTTCGTGTGGCACGAGCAGCCGAGCTTCTGCAACGCTATCTGCCATGCCCCGCAGGACCCCATCAATGCCACCTACGACGGAAACTCCGGCGAGGCCGGCCTTGATAAGTGGGGCAACCCCGTTGAGGACATGGGCGATCTGCTCGTTGTCGCTCACAAGGAAAACGGCGAAATGGTCTGCCTTGACTGTCATAAGGCAACCATGGGCCAGCAGATCACCGAAGGCGTGCTCTGGGTGTCGGGTAATTTCGATTACCCGCTTGACGAGCGTACCCTGACGGATCTGAACCACTATGTGAAGAACGACGACCCCAACGAGTTCTGCCTCAACGAGAGCTGTCACAACATGACGTACGAGGACCTGGCGAAGACCACGGCGTCGTATGGCGAGTACAATCCTCACGTGACGGAGGCTCGTCACCAGGAGCTCGAGTGCGGCGACTGCCACAAGGCTCATCGCCAGTCGGTTATGGCCTGCTCGCGCTGCCATGATGAAGTCACCACGCCCGAGGGTTGGCTGACCGCCGAGGAGTCTGCGAAGCTGATGGCTTAGCTGTCGGACTTACAGAGAGGGCGGCTTGAGCAGCGCATTGACGGATGGGGTCGGGAATTGAGTTCCCGGCCCCATTTGCGTGGTGCGGACAAACGCGCCCGCCGGCTTTGCGATCTCGCTGCGTCTGCGCCGGATGCCCCCAACACCGCCGCATCCGCGCCCGCCGAGCTTTGCGCTCCCCGCGTTCGCGTTGTCGGCATCCCCATCTTGCATGTGCGGCGACCTTCGAGGCTACTCCTCCCAGTGCTCCTTCGAGTGGGCGAGCTCGTGATAGCCTTTGAGCGCCGCAAAGGGCATGAACTGCCGCGCGCGTTGAGGATGCGCTTGCGCCTGGTGAGGGCCATCGGCCTGCAGGCGCCGTTCGAGCTCCACGAGCTTGATGCTGCGGTACTCGCGTTCCTGCGCTGAAAGCCCCTGCCAGCAATCAAGCTGGGGAAGGTAGGCGCTCGTGCTGTCGTCTGGGCGCGGGGAGTGGCTTTTGGGCGTCTCGCTATGCATGGTGACCTCCCACCTGCTCGTTGCGTTCGCGTGCGGTGGCTTTTTCCTTCAGGCTGCTTGCTTTGAGCAGCGCGTTTTTGCCGAACTTTTCCCGCACGGCCGCGACGGTCTTCTGCAGATCGTTCTCACGTTCGTACGCTTCTATGTCATCGAAGAGCGTGGGAGTTATGGCTGATTCGGGCGAGAGGCCCGCGAAACCAATGTTCACGCGACGTATGGGCGTGCTGCGGGAGGTGGTTTCGTCGAATAGCTCCTCGAGGCGCGCTATCAGATAGCTGCGGGAGTTGGTGTACCGGTCGAGCTTGCGGCTGCCTCCTGAGTAAACTCCCATGCGTCCGCCGTGTGCGGGACGCAGGCCGTGCCCGCCGTCAAAGAGCTCTCGCTTACCTTCGCCTGCGTTTGCGCCCTCGTTGCGCTTATACCCTACGTGAAGCGATATATGGTTGGTGGCAAGACCTTGCTCGACCAGTTCGAGGACGCTGGCCTCGGCCATTTCTCGCATGACCAAGCGAGCTTCGTCGAAGCTGTAGTCGCAAGGGAGGACCTGTCCGTTGACGAGCGACCTGCCTTCGGGCACGTAGGACTGAATTTCGGCGATGGTGCAGGGCTCCTGACCCCAAGCGTGGTCGATCAGGTACTCGGCGTTTTTCCCAAACTCGCGGTAGAGGGTTGCGGGCTCCATGGCCGCGACGCCCGCGAGGTCGC
>JAFXIM010000186.1 GCA_017533165.1 Eggerthellaceae bacterium | reverse complement strand
TCGTAGGTTCGATTCCTATCGAGGGCACCAGTTCTACTGCGCTCCTCCGTCGAGGAACTTCTTTCTCGTGACGAAATTCCACACCATCACAACAGCCGTTGCAACGATCTTGGTGATACGGTAATCGATGCCGAGAAGATCGGTGCCAAGCCACATGAACGCATCGTTGATGCCGAGGCCGATGACCGAAAGCACCACGAAGATCACGAACTCGCGCTGACGAGACATGCCTTCTTTGTGGGAGAAGACATAGCGCATGGAGGCGAGGTAGTTGAAGATCACGGAAACCGTGAACGAAACGCTTGCGCTTACGAGGTAGTCAATCCCGAAGAGCTCGGTGAGCAGGACCATCAAGCCATAATCGATGACGAAGGCGATGATGCCAACAATGCCGAATTTCATGATCTGTTCCAGGAGTCGTTTCAAGGGTAGAGCCTCTCGTGTATGCGTTTGCTGCCATTCGGCGCGCCTCGCGCTTTTGCCTTCGCAGCCTTATGCATTGTGGAACCTAAGGTCACATCTCGCAAGGGGATGCGCTCTTAATTGCGAAAATGACCACTTTTTTCTTGCGCCTGTCGCCATGGTCTGGCATAATGTTCAAGCTGTTTTAAGCTGTCCCCATAGTCTAGAGGTCAGGACGCGGCCCTTTCAAGGCTGAGACACGGGTTCGATTCCCGTTGGGGGCACCATTTGAACTTCGCAGGCCAGATGATTCATCTGGCTTGTTTTGTTTCTGGCACCGGTACGTGCATGGTGCAAAGGGGGAGGCATGTTGGAGCTCGTTACCGTTGATCGCATGAGCTATGGTTCTGCGGGCGTTGGGCGTCTGTCGAGTGGAAAGACCGTGTTCGTCGAGGGCGCTGCCCCGGGCGATGTCGTCGAGGTAAGCCTTGTCGAGGAGAAGCCCAGTTTCGCGCGTGCTCATATCGAACGCTTAGTCGAGCCCTCCGCCCAGCGTTTCGACAAAGCCCCTGCCTGCACGCAAACCTGCGGGGGCTGCCCTTGGGCTCATCTGAGCTATGAGGCCCAGTGTGAGGCCAAGCGCTCTCATGTGGTGCAGGCTTTGATCAGGACCGCGCACTTTGATGCGGGGCGTGCTGAGGAGTTGGTTTCTCCCTGCATCGGCAGCAAGCGCGAGTGGGGCTATCGCAACAAGATCGAGATGGGCGTAGGCTTTGATCAGGCAGGTCGCTTTGCGCTTGGTTTTCGCCCCGAAGGTTCGCACGATCTCGCCCAACCCGAATCATGCCCGGTAGCACATCGAAACATCGAACGCGCGCCCAAGGCGCTGCGCGGCGCGCTGAGGTTCCTTCAGGGATCTCAAGAGCTTGGCTTGTTCCGTGTAGGCGTACGCGGCAGCCTGCGCACCAAGGACCTTGAGATCGCCCTGTGGGGAAAACCCGGCGCGTTTCCACGTGCAGCGGTCGCCAAGACGCTTTCGAGCGCGCTCAAGGCCACGAGCATCGTTCGCGTTGTGGCCGATCCCGGCAAGGCTCGCAGCGTGAAGAAGGTGGAGGCGCTTTCCGGAAAGGGCTGCTGGGAAGAGCGCTTCGACGCAAGCGACATCCGCTTTCTCACCAGCGCGCCGTCTTTCTTCCAGGTAAACACAGCCCAGGCAGAAAAGCTTTGCGAACTCGTGATCGAGGGTCTTGGTTCTATTGAGGGCATGTTCGTTGCGGACCTCTATGCCGGTGGCGGCACCTTCTCCGTTCCTCTGGCGAAGGCGGGCGCCGACGTGGCTGCCATCGAGTCCGCAGGCAGTTCCGTGCGCGACCTTAGGCGCAACGCCGAGCGCAACAACGTTGACATCGAGGTCATTGGCGGAGATGCGGCCTATGAGCTGCCCGAACTTGGCGAGCTTGATGCTCTCGTGGTTGATCCCCCGCGCGCAGGCTTGGCGAAGGGCGTTGTGGAAGATATAGCAGCGGCGAGCCCGGAGCGCGTGGCCTACGTGAGCTGCGACCCGCAAACCTGGGCGCGTGACGTGGCTCGATTCGAGGCTTGCGGCTATAAGCTTGAGGCAGCAAAGCCCGTCGACCTGTTCCCGCAGACGTATCACGTGGAGACGGTAAGCTTTTTTTCAAGAATCTAGGCTTAGCTGTTAAAATTTACCTTTGTATGTGAACATTCGTCGAGGGATGCGCAAGATCATGCGCATCGGACGAGAGAAAAAGAGGAACCCTATCATGGCTATGTACACTCCGGAATATCAGCCGACGGGCGAGGAGATCGCTGTTCTCACCACCTCCAAGGGCACCATTCGCGTGCAGCTTGCCGGCAAG
>JAFXIM010000185.1 GCA_017533165.1 Eggerthellaceae bacterium | reverse complement strand
CTCTTCTTTCAAAAGCCTGTTTTTATGACGTACCACCTTTTCGTAATCCTTGCGGATGAGGTGATAGTTGGCATTGAGTTGGGAACCCAGGGCATCGAGCGTTTGCCTGCGCATACTCATCGATCCCTTCACCAACTCGAGATCATCAGGGGTAAAGGTAACCGAAGGAATAACGCCTTTGAGTTCCGCCGTTTTTTTTGCCTTGCCATTGAGCCGATACTTCTTCGAGTGACCCTCGAGGAGCAGCTTCAATTCAAGCTCTCTGTTTCCGTCGCTTACGAGAGCTTTGGCGAAAGCATGCCTGCTCCCTTTCTTGATAAGCTGATCGACCGTTGGATTCCTAAAAGAAGACAGCGCTGTGAGAAGCTGAATGCCTTCCACGATATTAGTCTTGCCTATCGCATTTGGTCCCACGAAAACAGTGAGCGCACCTAGATCCTCCAACGTGAAGGATTCATAACTTCTGAAATTACTCAGCTCTATGCTGTTTATACGAAGAGGCATAAGCAACCGCGATTCCGCTTCGCTTTACCGCTTGAACCCATAGGCGCTTTTCCTAGGAAAGGCGGACGGGCATGACGAGGTAGAGGTAGCTTTCCGGCGCAGGAGCACGGAAGATGCCAGGTTTCATGGACGATTGAACTTCAAGGTAGACCTCGTCGGAAGAGACAGCCCCAAGACCTTCAAGCACGTACGCATAGTTAAAGGCTATCTCAACATCCTCGCCCTCGATCTCGCAGGCAAGCGTTTCCTGGGCAGATCCGATGTCCTGGGAAGCTGCGGAAATCTGAGCAGTCTGAGAAGCAACGTTGAGATCGAACCGCACCGGCGACGATGAGGACCCCATGAGCGAGGCACGTTTAACGCCTGCCACAAGATGATCAACGTCGATAGTTGCACGCGTAACGTAAGTATCGGGAAGAAGCTGCTTGTAGTTGGGGAAGTTGCCCTCGATGCGGCGGTTAATGAACACGGTGTCCTGACAGGTAACGACGATCTGGTTTTCCGCAAGCGCGAGGGAAATATTCGCCTCGGTTTTAGGAAGAGATGCTATCTCGGAGAGGAAAGAGCCTGAGATGACCGCTTGGAAATCGTCGGCTGCTGAGTTAAGGGCTGCCTCGGTCACAGCAAGGCGATAGGAATCGGTTGCCACCATACGCAGGAGGCCGGATTCAAGGGTAACGAGCACACCGGTGAGAATAGGACGGCTCTCATCTCGGGAAACTACGCGGGAAACACGCTTGACCATGGAGGCAAATTGTGTGAAGGGAATCTCAATGCGCTGTTGAATATCGACAGCCGGGAAACCGGGGAAATCATCAGGATTGAGAGCTTTGATGGAGAAAGATGAGGTATCGCAGGTTATGAAGGCCTGTTCATCTTCCGCCCTCACATGAACGGCAGCGTCGGGGAGATTCTTGACAATCTCAGAAAAGAGTTTGCCGGGAACAACAGCACGTCCCTCTTCCTCAACTAAGGCGGGAGCAGAATACTGGATCGAAACCTCAAGGTCAGTGGTCTGAAGGTTGATCTTATCACCTTCAGCGGTGATGAGGATGCCGGAGAGAACGGGCAAGGTTGAGCGCGTGGAAACGCCTTTCAATACAACCGAAATAGCGTTTTGAAGCTCTACTCTGTTAATGCTGAATCTCATACCGAACCTTTCTCTTCGATGCTCACTTCGGCATTATATCTTCTTTACAGAATCCAGCGATGCACTGCTCTATCTTCACTATTTTCCAACTTTCATAAACTTATCCACATTTTTCTTCTTTTATGTTGTGGATAAAGTGGAAAACTCTATCTACTATTTTAAAAATATGGTCTTAACCTGCATAAACTTGATTTATAGCTGACGAAATCCGTTATCCACTTTGAATTGTCCTTAAATTCAAATTCTTTGTAATTTATTACAAAACACCTGATCAGAAGCGTTTTTTTAAATTTGTTCAAGTAAATCGAACAAAAGGTCGACTCTATTGATGGGCAGATGGGGAATTTTTCACAAGCCCCTTCAAATCGACCTGCGAAAACCTAAATCAACCAAAAGTCAAGGGTGTTTTTTGGGTAGTTTTTAACATCGATCTCGAATTTTCAACTTTTCTGAATTCAAAGTTTCGGAAGTTTTCAACTATTTCTGAATAAATTGTTAATAACTTTGAAAAGTCCTGATTGAATGGGTGTAAAAACTTCTTCAATACTGAATGAATGTTTATAGTATCTATAAAACCGCAGGTGGCTAGATTTACTGATCTTAAAAGCGATACAATAGCCGCTGAATACTTTGAATATCACTGAAAAATGACATACAAACGGAATACATCGTGAATAATTCAGATGAAAACAACTATTCAAGCAGCACAAACACAGGTTTGAACTCGGATTACTTCGACTTCACCTACGTTCACGCCACAGCCCGCATCGCTCTTTACGACGATTTGAGAAGTGCGCCCAGAATTGTCGAGATCCCGCCTTCTGACACCGTTTCCTATATCGAAAACCTCGCCTCGAAAGTCTATGAACTATCGAAGATGTCCGGTGGCGAAATCCCCTACACCGTTATCAGGGAAGTTTCCGAAAACTTTATCCACGCGCGTTTTAAGGAGATCATCGTTTCCATCCTCGATAACGGAAACACCATCCGATTCGCCGATCAGGGTCCTGGAATCCTGAACAAGGAGAAAGCACAGCTTCCTGGCTTCAGCTCCGCGATAGAACCTATGAAACACTACATTCGCGGTGTTGGTTCCGGCCTTCCCATCGTGAAGGAGTACCTCGATTTCTCACACGGAAATATCACCATTGAAGACAACCTCGGTACCGGGTCTGTTGTAACCATAAGCATCGGTGAAAAAAGGGAGAGCAGACAGTTCCCAGGCTCTTCATCCCATAAGCCCACGGCAACCCAAAGCTCTCACCAGTTGGGAAGAAGGCCCCAGGTTATCATGCCGCCGCTTTCCCAGAGGGAGAAATTATTCCTCCCCCTCTTCCTCAGCGAGGGGGCTCTTGGCGTAACTGAGATTTCAAAGCTCACTGAAGTCCCCATGTCGAGCACTCATGTCGCCTTGCAAAAGCTTGAGCAAGCAGGACTTGTGGAAAAGGTTGGACAAAAGCGCATGCTGACAGATTTTGGCTTCGAAGTTGCTCAATCCCTTTAAAATGTTTTAAATATTGAAATCTTCGTTTCTCGCTGATCGGGAGAAGTCTGTTATGAATAGCGGAAAACTGCATGAAAACTGGATCAAGGTCTGCAACCAGGTGAAAAACTACGAAGGTGTGGATGCCTCGCAGATCAACGCATTCTTTTCTCGCCTTCAGCCGCAAGCTATGAGCGAGGGTTTCCTCATGCTCACCGCGGACAATGAATTTATCAAGACTTGGATCGAGCGCCATTATCTCGATGACATCAAACGAGCCTTGAGCGATCTTTACCACGTTCCCTTCACCGTGATTCTCGAAGTAGACACCACGACCAAGCCTGATGATTCCCTCGTTATAAGCGAAGGTCATCAAACGCCTGTGCAGGGTGTTGAGCCGGGGAGGGACGCAACAAAGGCCAAACCCTTCGGCGCGGCGAGTGCCGTGTATCAGAAGGATTACAACGAGGCATACGATACCTTCGATACCTCCTACGATACCTACCGCGAGTACAAGGATATAAGGCCGGTTCGCCCAAGTTCTACCGAAAACGGATTCAGGGCGGCAGAGGGCAATTACGAAGGACCTGCCTCGACCTTAAAATTTGAGAACTTCGTCATCGGTGATTCTAACCGCATGGCTTACTCAATGGCTGTCAACGTCGCCGAGATGCCTGGCAGCACTCCGCTCAATCCTCTCTTTATTTATGGAAAGAGCGGCTTGGGTAAAACCCATCTGATGCGAGCCATCCAGAATTACATCCATGAAACGCAGCCTTACCTTAAGACCATCTACGTTGATTCCGCAGAGCTTCTCTCCGATTACATGGATGCAGGTGCGGCTCACGATAAGGAGAAGTCAAGCTATAAGAACTTCAAGAACAGATACGAAGAAGCCGACGTTCTTCTTATTGACGATATCCAGTACCTGCAAGGCAAGAAGCAGACGCTCGACATCGTATTCCAGATCTTCAACAAACTCACCAATCAAGGCAAGCAGATTGTTCTCTCCGCGGACCGCGCACCTAAAAACATCGACATCGACGAGCGCTACCATTCCCGATTCAATCAGGGCGGAACCATCGACATCCAGCCGCCTGAGATCGAAACCAAGCTCGGCATCGTCAAGAGTTTCATCAACGAATATCGCTTAAACGAAGGCCTTGACCAATTCAACATCCCTGATGACATCCAGATGTACATCGCGGAGAATTCCAGCTCTAACATACGTGAGCTTAAAAGCGCCGTTACCAAGGTGATCTACCAGATGACCTTCTTCAGGCAGTCTGATATCGGCATAGCGGATGTAAGGGTGCTTCTTGAGAATCACTTCTCCGGAGGGTCGTCAAAAAATCTCACCGTCGAAGACATCCAGAAAGAAGTTGAGAACTTCTTCAAAGTGAAGCACAGCGATCTTATCGGACCTAAGAGAGCCAGAAATATCGTATACCCAAGACAGATCGCCATCTATCTCTGCAGACAGCTGCTCGATCTCCCCTTCAACGACATCGGAAAGAAGTTCAACCGTGATCACAGCACGGCTATGCACTCCGTCACCACGGTTGAAGAAATGATGAGGGACAGCCGTGAGGTTCAGGAAGAGGTTGAGACCCTCAAGCAGATTATTAGAGATCTGTAGAGGCATGGTTAATGAATGACTCATCGATGACTCACAAGCTGTCGATAAGTTGCAGTTTATGACTCATTGATAATCAAACCGATAATTACGGTTAATTGTGGTCGCAATCGGTCAGTCATTCTTCCACAGCTTAAAGAGAAGTTTGATCAGGCCTTCCGAGACTTATCAACAAATTCACCGGGCTTATTAGTATTACAGCTAGTTATTTATTACAAATTCAGAAAATAGAAGTTAAGGATTCTATCCAGCACGTGTAATGCCTTCCATGCATTGGCTCTCTGTAGCTAAGATATTCCTATTTGCCCTGATAAATCAAAAAAACCGATTGACACTTACTTTCGTGGTTTATATACTTTCAAAGTTACTCTTTGAATATGAAAGGGAAAATGATATGAAACGCACTTATCAGCCGAACAATCGCAAGCGTGCGAAGTGCCACGGTTTCCGTGCTCGCATGTCCACCAAGGGTGGCCGCGCTGTACTCGCTGCTCGTCGCGCAAAGGGTCGCAAGCGCCTCTGCGTTTAATGGAGCATCTAGTTGGATACTATTAAGTCCAGCTCGGAAATATCCAATCTCTTTGCTGTAGGAAGGCGTCTCAAGACGCCTTATCTTACGTTTATTGTAAGTGAGGCAGCAGAGAAGAATGGAGCAGTAAGGGTAAGGCAGCACGACCGCGATGGTCGTGTTGCTTTTATTGCTGGAAAAAAACTAGGGAATGCCGTTTGGAGAAATAGGGCCAAACGCAGAATGAGAGCTCTCTGCCGGGATCTTGGTGGTCCCTGGGAGGGTTACGACGTTATATTTCTAGCAAAGTCTACTCTTACGGCATCAAATTATAGTAAAGTGCTAAAGGCGTGTGACAAAACGCTGTCATGCAGCTTAATCGAGAGAAAAAGCTGCGATAGTGAATAAGGTGAGAGAGACAATCACCCGGATTCCAACCCAGGTTGCAATCTGGTTGATTATGTTTTACAGGTACTGCATCTCTCCCCTATTCCCTTCTTGCTGTCGTTTTGTTCCAACATGCTCTGAGTACGGACTTATTGCTTTTAAGCGATATGGTTTTCGCAAGGGCTTTGTCTTGACGGTTAAGCGCCTCGCAAAATGCCGCCCAGGAGGACCTTACGGCTATGATCCTGTCCCATAGGATGGGCAGGGGGTTCTCTTTGGAATATAGAAGGGAATAGAACATGTGGGAAGTTATTAAAGGCTGGATTTTCGATGTTATCCAGTACTTCTACAACTTCTGTGGTGACTGGGGCTTGGCGATCATCATCGTTACGGTGATTTTCCGCCTTCTTATGGCTCCCATCATGCACAAACAGGCTAAGTCGAATCATCTCATGAAGAAGATTCAGCCTAAGATCAACAAGATCCAGGAAAAGTATGCCGACGATAAAAATCGTCAGGCTGAGGAGATGCAGAAGATTTATGCAGAGGCTAAGTACAATCCCCTCGCGGGTTGCGTTCCGATGCTTCTTCAGATGCCTATCTTCATCGCTTTGTTCCAAACCCTTCGCGAAATGGGTGTTCGCGTTGGTGATGCGACCCAGCTTACTTTCTATGGCATCGTCCCGGACCTGATCATGACTCCTGGTGAGGCTTTGAGTGTTAGTATTGGAACGTTTGTTCCCTATCTGATTCTCATGGCTGTGTTTGCCATTTCTACCTTCGTTCCGATGATCATCAGCAACAAGAATAATTCTAATACCGAGCAGAAGCGTCAGATGTATACGATGGCTATCGTTATGAGCCTTATGATGCTCTGGATTTCTTGGAGCTCTCCTGCTGGTGTTCTTCTCTTCTGGGGTGTTTCCTCTCTCCTCGGCATCGCTCAGAACCTCATTAGCACTAAGTGGTATGAGCATGAGGATAAGAAGCTTGAGGCGCAGAGGGAGGTTCTCGAGGTTAAGCCTGTCGAGATCAACGTTACTCGTAAGGAAAAGAAGCCTCGTCCCAAGAAGAAGCGCTAAACCACATTTATTTACAGACAAAGGGGTGTTTCTTGGAAACACCCCTATTGTATACATGAGCATATGCTCAATTAATTGTTTAAGGAGATAAGTATGTCTGAAGAACTCATTGAAAATGAGACTATAGAAGAGTCCTCTTCTCAGGAGGCTGAGGTTACTGATGAGATGTTGGATGCAATTGCTGATACCGCAATAGCTGCTCTCCAGGATATTCTTAAATATTTCAATGTTGGTGAAGTTACCATCGATGAATATGAAGGTGAGGAGGGTGAACTGATTCTCGATATCACCAGAGATGATCTCGCTGTTCTCATCGGCCGCCATGGAAAGACTCTTGATGCTCTGCAGTTCCTGGTTTCCGCTATTACTGTTCGTACTATCGGTTATCGTTATCCTGTTGTGATTGACGTTGAGGGTTACAAAAGTCGTCAGCGTCAGAAGCTTGAATCGATCGCGCGTACCGCTGCGAGCCGAGCGGTTTCTCAGCATCGTAATGTAAAACTGCGTCCAATGACTCCTTATGAGCGTAGGATTGTTCATATTGCTCTCCGTGACGATCCTCGTGTTGATACTGTTTCTGAAGGTGAAGGACCTGGCCGTCACGTTGTTGTAGTCCCGCAGTAAAATCCAATCATTTCCAAAGCAAGGGCGCTCCGGCGCCCTTTTTATTTACTCAGGTACGTTATTATGTATATAGCGCATGTATCTCACGCATCAAGTGTTTCACGTGAAACATCGGAGTCTGTGATGGATAAACAACAAATAATTGAGAACTACCTTGATGAAATTCTCATTGCAAATCAAACTACGAACCTTACACGGATCACCTCAAGAGAATCTGCTCTAGTTTTACACCTTGAGGATTCTCTTGTTGGGTTGCAAGAGATTAACGAAGCACCGGAAGGATTGTACGGTGACCTTGGAACAGGTGGCGGTTTTCCTGGTGTTCCAATTGCGGTGATGACGGGCCGCGATACTTTGCTAATTGATTCAGTGCAGAAAAAGGTTAAGATTCTTCAGGAGATTGTTGATAAGTTAGGCATCTCAGGAAATATATCCACTTACGGTGGAAGAATTGAGGATTTGGCTATTGATAAGCCGCAAGCTTTCTCTGTTTTATCTGCGCGTGCTTTATCTCGTCTTGTTTCTCTTTTGGAGTTGTCTGCACCGCTGTTAAAGATAGGTGGAAGACTGGTTTGCTATAAAGCTCAAATTGAACAAGATGAGCTCAAGGAAGCTTTCGATGTGCAGGAGCTAGTTGGCATGCGTTTAATGAGCAGAAGGTCTGTCACCTTAAGCGATGGTTGTACCCATCGTGAAATAATAGTGTTCGAGAAATATAAGAAACCAAGCATGAAACTACCTCGAAGAGTTGGGTTAGCTCAAAGAAATCCATTGAAACCAAGAAAGTGAATATTGCCGGTGTTTCACGTGAAACACCGGCTTTCTTTTTAAATTCAGTTCTTTCACCTGATAAGGCACTTGTTTAATGCATAACGACGTCTATAATTGGTTCTGTCTTTTCGGAAGCTGGTTGTTTCACGTGAAACAACCACAGTGTCCTAAAATCTCTCTTATCTGTTTCTGATGTTTCACGTGAAACATCAATTTCATTGATAAAAACTGAATATTGCTACCATGTTGCAGTAGTTAACTCGTAATTTGGAGTTTTTCGTATTGTAGGTTAGATAAAGTTAGGTTGGAAACGTGGCTAAAGAAACGGGAAGAAGAGAAGCGTACGAGGTGATAATTCGTGAAACAGCACCTCAGGCTTCAGTTATAGAGGACAGGATGGATAGCAAGGCGATGAAGAGCTATAAAGACAAGAAACCGGTTACTCATGTGATAGGGCAAACAAAAGTAATTGCCATAATCAACCAAAAGGGCGGAGTTGGTAAATCAACGACTGCTATTAATCTTGCTGCTGCCCTCGGCGAAATGAACAAGCAGGTTCTTCTTGTAGATCTCGATCCCCAGGGAAATTCTTCTAGTGGCCTTGGTATCGAGAAGAACCTAATTGAGAATTGCATCTATGATGTTCTTCTGAATGATGTTCCTATCCAGGAGGTTATCATTCCGGATGTATGTGTAGGTTTAGATATTGCACCTGCTACTATCAACCTTGCAGGTGCTGAAGTTGAGCTTGTTTCTGAAATGGCTCGCGAGAATCGCCTGAAGGATGCCGTTGGTTCCCTGAGAGGCAAGTACGACTTCATTTTGATTGATTGCCCGCCTTCCCTTGGTCTCCTTACCGTAAATGCCCTTGTGGCTGCTGATAAGCTTCTGATTCCTATCCAATGCGAGTTCTATGCTCTTGAGGGTGTGACAAAACTTCTTGATTCGATGAAGCGTGTCAAATCCCGTCTCAATCCAACGCTTGATATTTTCGGTGTGCTTCTCACCATGTTTGATAATCGCACCCTGCTTTCCAAACAAGTTGTAGATGAAGTTCGCGGTTATTTCGGTAAACTTGTTTTCAATACGACGATTCCTCGTACCGTTAAGCTTTCTGAGGCTCCGAGTTTTGGCCAGCCCATTACTCAATATGATCCTCGAGGTAAGGGATCTATTGCTTATATCGAGTTGGCAAAGGAAGTGATTAGCCGTGGCTAAAACTAATAAGAGTGGACTTGGTCGTGGTTTGAATTCCCTTCTTGGAGGTTCTTTTGAGGAGGCTATCCCTGAAGAGACTCCTGTCAGGGATCGTGAAGAAGTACGTCCCGCTGCAAAGACTGTGACGCGAGAGCGTGTTGTTGTTGACCCTGGTGAGATTCCGGCATACGATCCAATCCTCGAACCTCGTCCTACGGTTAAGTCAGTTTCCATTGAAAAGCCCAAACCAGAGGTTAAGACGGCAGTTGAGGAAAAGATAGACGCAGCCGTTGAGGAGATCAAAGTTAAGGCTGTTGATGAAGTTCCTATCATGCAGGTTGTCCCCAATCCTGATCAACCTCGAACTAACTTCAAGAAGGAAGAGATAGAAGAGCTTGCTGCTTCGATTGAGAAAGATGGCGTACTTCAACCTATCCTCGTGCGTAAGGCAGGGAAGGATACATACCAGATAATCGCTGGTGAGCGCAGATGGCAAGCCTGTCGTCTTGCAGGTCTTGAAAAAGTACCTATTCGCATCAAAGAAGCCGATGACGGAAAAGCCCTCGAGCTTGCCCTTATTGAAAACATCCAGCGCTCTGATCTTAATCCCATTGAAGAGGCTTACGGCTATAAGAGGCTCATGGAGCGTAACGGTATGACCCAAGCCGAAGTTGCCCAAGCAATGTCTAAGGGTCGCTCTACTGTTGCTAATGCCCTGCGTCTTCTTGAGTTACCGGAGGAGGCACAGCAGCTTCTATTTGAGGAGAAAATTACTGCTGGCCACGCTCGCGCTATTTTATCTATCTCCGATCCTGAGGGTAGAAAAACCCTCACCAAGAAGCTTGCTTCTGAGAAGCTGAGCGTACGCGAGGCAGAATCTCTCGCACGCTTGCTCTCTGGTAAGAAATCTGAAGATATCACCCCGCGCCAGCCTATGCCGGCATCTTACAAAAAGGCGGCCAAGGCACTGAGGGAGACACTGCAAACTAATGTTCGAGTTAAATCTTCCAAAGGTAAGAACAAGATTGAAATTGAATTTAAGGATGAAGAGGACCTTCAACGTCTTATCGAAGCCTTGATGTAAGACCTTACCCACCAACGTAAAGGGGCGAGCAACAAGCTCGCCCCTTTGAGTCTCACGTAGTTTTTACTTTACATAACTTTATTAACAAAACTGTTCTTGAGTTGTCCGCAGGCACCGTCTATATCAGATCCCCGCGAATTCCTGAGCGTTGTTTCTATTCCCCTGTTGCTCAATGTGCTCATCCATAGATCAAGGGTATGCTTCGAGCTGGGTTTAAAGGGAGATTCTTCAACATCGTTAATGGGAAGAATATTTACGTGGCAGAGCAAACCATCGCAAAAATCCAATAATGCCCTTAGGTGATCATTGGTGTCATTAATGTTTCTCATGAGAAGGTATTCGAGAGAGACACGTCTGTTTGTTTTGCTGACATAGGAAATCAGCTCCTTTTTAAGCATGCTGAGCTTTTGATTGGAAACACGCGGCATGATCGCATCTCTATCTTCCTGTATGGCAGAATGCAGTGATATTGCCAGGGTGAATTGCTCAGGTTCATTTGCAAGGCGACGGATGCCTTCGAAAATACCGCATGTGGAAATGGTTATATGTCGTGCGCCTATATTGAAGCTTCCAGGGTCATTCATCACCCGTAGAGCCTTGAGAGTGTTTTCGTAATTGAGGAAAGGCTCGCCTTGACCCATGGCCACAACGCTTGTGACGCGCTGTCCGAAATCCAACTCAACGGCGAGTATTTGATCTACCATTTCGGCTGCAGTGAGTTGCCTTGTAAAACCCTCTTTTCCGGTTGCACAGAAAGCGCATTCCATAGCGCATCCCACCTGAGTTGAGAAGCAGACGGAGAGACGATCATAACCGTCTTTTGAGAGAGAGGGCATCCCAACCGTTTCAACGAGTAGACCATCCCCGAGCTCGAGTATGTATTTTCTCGTACCGTCTTTGGATATTTGCCGGTCTACCACACGAGGCGCGCAAAGGGGATATATGTCAGACAGCTTTTCTCTCAGAGCTTTTGGAAGATTGCTCATTTGGTCATAATCAATCGCATGATGTCTATGAACCCATTCATAAAGCTGTTTGGATCTGAACTTAGGAAATCCAAGTTGTGCGATAAGCTCTTCGATTTCCTTAACAGAAAAAGATCTGATTTCATTATTCATGGAACAGCCTTCTATTAAAAGAACAAATGTTCTAGTTAAATACAAGCTGGTATACGATGTAAGCGACACCAACTATAAGTGCAGCTATGAAGGTCCAGCTGACGAAATAGCAGCCGATATTCCTTGCTCGTCCCTGCTCGATGATCTTGTCGCTGAGGGTTCGGTGGTCTTTCATGATGACCGTACCCTTTTTCTTCGAAGGCATCGGTACGCTCTGATCGGGAACCCAATTGCCGTTGCTTTCGATGATCTTATCAATACCTTCTCGACCAAAATCGATACGCGGTCTGACGTTCTCCTGAATTTTCAAACCAATGCCCGCGATGAAGTTTTCAAAACTCTGCTCATGGAGGGGGGTGTAGGCGAACACTGCGGCTTCACCCCAATATTGCCCGCCTTCTTCCTTTTCGGTGAAGGCGACGAATGACAGAATGGCCTTGATTTTCAAACCACCAGCAGCGAGAACGCTGAGTTTACGGGAGAAGTTGGGATTGAACAGAGCTACATCGTGACCGAATTTATCGGCCATGATGGCTCTGTGTTCTCCGTCGTGTATCTCTATTCTTACATCGAAGGTGTCGCCTACGAGGCAGTCAGCACCAAGAAGAATGCCCGCTGCGTCTTTTGAGTAGGCGTCAAATGTTTGATATGTACCGAAATACTGCTCCATCAAAAACTCCCTTGGCGGGTTGATACAATTAAGAGATGCAAAAAAGTCTTAACTTGATTTCATGATAGTACCTTAAAACAAACTTGTCCTCGTCTGCGCCGTGCAGACAACAGGTCGCAAAGGGCAAGTGGTTTTTGAATATGAGCTTGGATGGGGAATATGATCAGTAGAGAGCTTCGCGAGATAATAGAGAATGCCGAGCTTGCTGAAAGCAATGAGCTTGCGCAATTCATCTCCGATGGCACAACCGCAGCCATCGTGGAACGCTATGCGTCTTTGCCCTCCCGGGCCAAGCGATCCGATTACGGTGAGTTTGATAGAAACATTGTCGTTCTTGATACCGAAACCACCGGTTTTTCCCTCAATCACGACGAGCTTACCCAGATAGCTGCAGCACGCCTTGAACGCGGGGAGATCGTAGATTGGTACGTGACCTTTGTAAACCCTGGCAAACCCATACCGGAAGACGTTGCCCATCTGACTGATATACACGATGAGGACGTAATCGATGCGCCAAGTCCTCAGGAGGCACTTGCTCGTTTGGTTGAATTCGTGGGGGACGCGAAGGTGATCGCGCATAATGCGGATTTCGACAGAAATTTCACCACGAAACGTCCGGAAGGCTACCCGCTTCTGGACAATGTCTGGATTGATTCGCTCGATCTCGCTCGTATTGCCTTGCCCCGTATGAAATCGCACAGGCTCATTGACCTGGTCAAGGCTTTTGGCGGCCCTCTTTCAACCCATAGAGCCGATGATGATGTTGCGGCGACCTGTGCGCTTTATCGTGTCCTTCTTGCTGGCGTCGAATCTATGCCGCCCGCGCTGGTGCGCCAGATTGCGGATATGGCTACGACTGAGCAATGGTCCACGTCGGTGGTGTTTAAGTTCTTTGCGCTCAGAAACGCTGATCGCGCCGCTTCTCTTGAGGAAACAGACGCTGATTTCATAGATCTTACGCGCAATTTCTCTATGAGAAGCTTGCGTGCCGAGCGTCTGCGCAATGTAGAATACCGCGCCAAGCGCGATGCCGATAACGTGGCAGCTGATCCTGAGAGGGGGATGGTCTACCCGAGCGAGTCCGATGTCGAGAAGGCTTTCACTGCTGACGGTCTTGTGGGCTCCCTTTATTCCGACTATGAGCCGCGCGCGGAACAGCGCGCCATGGCTAGGGCGGTGCGCAAGGCCTTTAGCACTTCGACTAACCTCATGGTTGAAGCAGGAACCGGGGTGGGAAAGTCCATGGCTTACCTTCTGCCTTCAGCTTTGACGGCGGCGTCGAATGATATCAGCATAGGCATCGCGACAAAGACGAACGCGCTACTTGACCAACTGGTGTTTCACGAGCTGCCCGCACTTGCCGAGGCTCTTTCCGATCAAGGCGTCACGCTTAGCTTCGCGCCTTTGAAGGGCTTTTCACACTATCCGTGCCTGCGTCGCGTGGAGAGGGTGGTAGACGAAGGTCCTACCATGCGAGTGGTGGGTACGAGCGAGCAACATCAAGCTCCGGCCCTGGCGGCCTTGCTGTCCTACATCGAGCAGACGGAATACGACGACATCGATTCCCTGAAGATCGATTATCGTGTGCTGCCTCGCAAGGCCATTACAACCACAAGCCACGACTGCTTGCGCAGAAAATGCCCCTTCTATGGCGTTTCCTGCTTCGTCCATGGCTCTCGTCGCCGCGCAGAGGCGTCGAATATCATCGTGACCAATCACAGCTTGCTGTTCTGCGATCTTGCGGCAGACGGTGGCCTGCTTCCCCCGGTGCGCTATTGGGTTGTGGACGAGGCGCACGGCGCCGAAGCCGAGGCCCGCCGCGCTTTCTCCTTGGAGTTGGCTTCCGATAAGCTGGCGGCCCTTTCGAAGCGTGTGAACAGTGCTGAAACCTCGCGGGATCGGTTTACGCGAGCAGAGAGAGCGGTGGTTCTTCCTGGAAAGGAAGAGGCAAGCACGCTGTTCTTTGCCCTGACGAACAAAGCTCGCATTGTCGGCAAGGCTTTCGGGGAGGCCGCGGCCGATTTCGCAGTCCGTATGAGGGATTTGCTTTATTACGATGGCAACAAGCGCGGCAAAGGTTATGAAACCGTCGAGTTGTGGCTCAATGCCGAGATTCGGGCGGGGGAGCGTTTCCGCGGTGTTTCCGAGACGGGTCGTACGATGGCGGAGCGCGCGGAGAAGCTGGTGAGCGCTTGCCAGGAGATCGTTGCCTACCTTGAGGATATAGAAGGCGCAGCGGGGGTTCAGCGCGAGGTCGCAAGTGTTGCTATCGAGCTTAAGGAACTGCTGCATGCGGTTGAGATTATTCTGGTGCAGTGCCCTGATAGCTATGTGTTCGCAGCGGAGCTTAATCGGAGGGGAGACAAGCCTATAGACAAGCTTGTCGCTTTGCCCTTCAACGTTGGGAACATCCTCGGCGAGCGCCTGTACGCAGATACGCATGCGGTGGTATACGCCTCGGCGACCCTTTCGGTGGGTGATTCCTTTGAGTCCTTTGCGAAGTCTGTGGGCTTGAATGAGGGCCCGGATTCGTCAGCTGCCGAGCTCATGCTTCGGTCCTGCTACGACTACGACAAGCATATGAAGGTGTATGTGGTAAAGGATATGCCCGAGCCCACCGATCCGGGTTATCTCGGCGTGTTGCAGGATTTGCTCACGCGAGTGCATCTCGCCCAGCACGGATCCATGCTCACGCTGTTCACCAACCGCCGCGAGATGGAAAAGTGTTTCGAAGCGGTTCAGCCCGCCCTTAAGCAGGCGGATCTGAGGCTTGTGTGTCAAAAGTGGGGTGTGTCTATAAAGGGCCTGCGCGACGATTTCCTGGCTGATGAGCATTTGTCCCTGTTCGCCCTCAAGAGCTTCTGGGAAGGGTTTGACGCGCCGGGCGCGACGCTTAAGGGCGTGGTGATTCCGAAGCTTCCCTTCTCCAAGCCAAGCGATCCTTTGTCTTGTGAGCGCGCGGACAGGGATGACCAGGCATGGCGTCGTTACGTGCTGCCCGCCGCGGTTCTTGAGACCAAGCAAGCTGCCGGAAGGTTGATTCGCAAGGCTGATGACGAGGGCGTTCTCATCCTTGCTGACAAGCGTCTGATCACCAAGTCTTACGGCAAGTCTTTCTTGAATTCCCTTCCAAGTCGAAATATCAAGATATGCACCATTGCTGAAATTGCAGCCGAGATAGAAGGGCACCTTCGATAATGAAGAAGCTTTCGGAAAAGATCGGCCACGCGGCTCACATCAAATCGAACACCGCAGGCACATCTAACGAGATCTCCTTTTCGGTCTTAGACGCTAAGAAGCGGTCCCAAGATGGAGAGAAGCAGTCGGGATCCGTGCCCGAGCTGCCCGGTCTCGGCGTTATTTCTCTCTTCACGCTGGGGAGGGGGAGAAAGCCGCGTTCGACTCCTGCAAAGGAAAAGGGATTCTTCCTGCCTTCTGGTGAGTTCGTGTCAACAGAGGGAGATGCTCCCTCCATCATCCCCGCTTCGGGTACTTCGAACACGCCCGCTGTGATCCGCCCGACAGCCTCGGGTGAAACAACATCGACCCCGTCGGGCGGTGGGGCTTCCGCCGTGGCCGCGGCTGGTGCAGCTGCAAGCGCGGTGGCGGGTCGGGCGAGTTCGTCGCCTAAGGCTTCGGCATCAAACAGTTGGCAGACTCCGCAGGAGGAGGTTGCCCGCAGGAAAAAGACGCGCAAAACCAGGAAGGCTTTCGCCCTTGCGGCTTTGGCTGTCCTTGTCGCTGTTGGCCTTGGTGTTGGGGGAACGGCGCTCATGCAGTACCTCGAGCAGCAGCAGACCAAGCGTGGTCAGCTCACCAGCTTTATAGGCATGGTCGAGGAAGCGGACGAGACCGTTCTTACCTTCGACGAGCTGGTTGTTACGCAGATCAATGGAGGCGTTGACGCCATGGGCGTCGACGCGCTCGCATCTGCTTATGAGGATATGGCAGCAGACCTCGACGTGGCACGAGAAGACCTTGAGCGAGCGAGGACCTTAGTCGAGCAGGTATTGATCGATCTCACTGATCCTACCGACATTGAGGCAGCAAACCAGGCTATCGCATCCATCAATGCTCGCATCAACCTGATAGATGCCGGCAGGCTTTTGATGGACGAGATGATTTCAGGACGGAGTGCGGCTCAGGCAGCGTCTGAGGGATGGTCTATGATCCTTGCTGGCGATACAGCCGCTCGCGAGGCTGCTGCCATGGTCTCAAATCCTTCAGTGGAGTCGATCCAGAAGTCCATGGAGCGTTCAAACGCCGCTCTCGAGGCTTTCACTCAGGCGGTCGAAAAGCTGAGCTTTGCCGACTCTGCTTATGAAGCAGTGGACCTTTCTGCCTATGTGAGCTATGCCCAAACCCGAGTTGATGCGCAAAGGCATGCTCTCGCATCGGACCAGGCCTACCTCGATAGAAACAAGGAAATTCTTGCTTCCGAAAACGACGCCTACAACCAGCTCGATGCAGCCGCCGCCGAAGTGGCCAAGTCCTTGTCAGGTGACCCCGGGGAACTCGTTGAGGCTTATTCGAGCGAGCGGTTGGCGGTTCTTATCGATCAGTACTCCTCTGAGCGCTCTCATGCAGGTACAGCCGATGCAATTCTGCGTGATTATCTGGGTATAAAGGTTGAATAGGTTTATACTTTCCCTAATTGTGTCTTGATTTGAATGCGTATATGAAAGGCAAGCCACATGTCCGAAATTCGTGAACACGTTGCCTATCTGTCACAGACCATCGGCCCGCGCCCCGCGGGTACCGAGGAAGAGCAGCAGGCTGCTCTGTACATCACTGAAAAGCTTCAGCAGGAAGCCGGCCTTCCCGCTGTAATAGAGGATTTTAACTGCAACCCCGATTATGACCTGCCGCGCGCCCTGTGCTGTGGCGTGACGGCCATCATCGCCGTGGTTGCGATGTTCATCCCCGTCATGACCATTCCCGCGCTTATCGTGACCCTTCTGTGCGCGGTGGTCTTCGCTCTGGAATCCTTTGGCAAGCCGATCATTTCACGCTTCCTCAATCGCGGCGTGAGCCAGAACGTCGTTGCCAAGTACGAGCCTCCCGTAACGGCAGCAGGTTCGCGCCGTCGCAAGATCATTCTGGTTGCTCACTATGACAGCGGCAAGGTCAACAAGGAGAACTCGGGCTTCCTGTTCAAGATCCTGACCCAGCTTCGCTGGGCTGTTCTTGGCGGCATGATCGCCGTTCCGGTTCTGTTCCTCATCCGAACCTTGATCGCCTTTGGCGGTATCGGCCTGATTGTCATGAACGTGCTGACGGGCATCGCCTTGGTGTGCGCGTTGATCCCGCTCATCATGATGGCCTTGCATCGCGGAGCCGCCTACAACGAAAGCGCCAACTGCAACGCTTCCGGTGTTGCAGTCCTCATGGATGTTGCCGAGCGCGTGAGCCGTTCTGCGGAAGAGGGATTCAACGCCGAAACCGCGGAGAACGGGGCTGTCATGCACGGCGAGCAGGCGGCTGTCGCTGCCGGCCTCGTCCCCGAGACGGGTGAGTTTGTCTATGAGGCCGGTGCTGCCGCTCCCGAGGAGATCGAGGAATCTCCCGCAGCGCGTCTCGCTGCTGCTAAGGCGGCCATCGCCGCCCTTACCGGACAGCCGGTAAGCACCACCATCAACATTGACTTCGCTGAGGAGCCCGCCTACGAACCCGCAGGCGATGATCTTGCGTACCCCGTTGACTTTGAAGAGGATCGCGCGCTCGCGTCTTCCGACTCCTTTGTCGAGGGTATCGCGGCGGACGTTGCGGCTAACGCGGCAGCCACCGTTGCCGGCGGCGTCGTTGAGCTCGCCGCCGAGGCGACCTCCGCCGAGCCTGCGGCTGAGGCCGTAGCCGAGGTGCTTGAGGAGGCAAGTTCGGTTCCGGCTTGGTTCAAGGCAGCTCAGGCCAAGGCTAAGAAGCCGGCTGAAGAAGCCCCCGTCCAGCGCTCTCGTTACGCCGAGGCCTTTGACGCCTTCGAGCGCGAGAGCTCCAATCGCGCGGAAGAGGCAAACGCCACCGCGCTTTCCGAGACCGAGAAGCGTCTCCAGGAAATGCGTGAGAGGATCATGGAGTCTACGGCTCCGAGCTCTCCGCGCATATCCGCTACCGCTCCTGCAACAGCGGAACCCGATGTTCGTGAGCTTGCCGAGATTCATGTCGAAACGGTTGCAGCTCCCGCGCCTGAGCCCGCAGCTGCCCCGGCACCCGCTCCTGCACCGGAGCCTGAGCCCGCTGTCGTAGTTGCATCGGCTGCCAAGCAGCCGACTAAGCCGCAGCCACCCGTTGCCGCGCCCGCGCTTGACCTTGGCGCTACCACGGCATTTGCGCCCGCGCCGGTCAACCCGGCTGAGATTGCCGCCGAGGCAGCCGCGATCGATTCGGTTCCCGCCGTTCGCAAGCAGCCCACCCCGCGCCCGCGCCGCGCCATTTCGTTGCCGAGCATCGGTGGTCTCGGTGAGGCAGAACCCGTAGCAGAGTCTGCCGCCGCTACGGCTACCCCCACTTCCCGCACAGGTCGGGTTCGTGGCTTGCGTTCCGTGCTGCCTTCCATCGGCGTGACCGATCAGGTGGTTCCCGTAGCCCAAACTCCGCAGCCCGCAACTGAGGAAGTCGAGCTCGATCCCTTTGCGCCTAAACCCGTCGAAGCCTTCCAAGACGAACAGGCTGAGCCCGTAGTCGAGCAGCCCACGGCTGCGCCCGAGGCCGAGGGCTATGTCGATGATGCTTACGAAGAGGGCCACTACGAGGAGGAGTACTACGAGGAGGAGCCCTTCGCCTCGCCCTACGTTGAGATGCCCAAGAGCCGCCGCGAGCGTTTCATGGATAAGTTCCGCTTCGGTCGCAAGAAGAAGGAAGAGGCAATCGCCCAGTCCACCCCGCAGGAGTGGCTTGACGTTGACGACGAGTTTGACGCCCGCACGGCCGGTAAGGCTCGCGGTAGTTGGGAGAGCTTCCGTCAGGAGGAGCCCGCCGCTGAAGACGCCTACTATGCTGAAGACGGCTACGGTTACGATGATGGCTACGCCTATGACGAAGGCTATGGCGATGACGCCTACGGTTCGAACGATGATTACGACCTCGGTGCCACCACTCAGTTCCAGCCGGTTGACTCCTGGGGCGGAGACGACGATGACGTTTTCGCACCCAAGCGCAGCCGCCGCGGCGGCAAGCGTCGCTGGCAGGGCGGTTCCTTCTCCGGCGAGCAGCTTGGCCGCGTTTCCACCATCCTTGACGACCTCGACGCTTACGAGGCGTACGAGGAAGAGGCATATGAGGCCCAGGAGCAAATCGAGGCGTTCCATAGCTCTGCCATCAACACCGAAGTGTGGTTCGTCGCCTTGGGCTCCGAGCTTGCGGCAAACGGAGGTATGAATGCCTTTGTGGCAGAACACGCCAAGGACCTCAAGGGCTCTATCATCATCGAGCTTGATGCGCTGGGAGCTGGCGAGTTGAGTTTGATTGAGAAAGAGGGCCTCTATAGGCCGAAGAGCGTCTCCTCTCGCATGAAGCGCTATGCGCGCAAGGCTGCTTCCGAGCTTGGTATGAGCATCGGCTCCGGGTCGATTCTTTGGAAGGACGGTCCGGCGGCCTACGCACTGAAGCATGGTTTCCAGGCTATGCACATCGCTGGCATGGCCGATGGCAAGCCCGCGCTTTACGGCCAGGCCAACGACATGATGGAAAACATCAGCGAAGAGACCCTGCAGATGAATTCTGACTACGTTATGGAACTCATCAAGCAGATCTAGCGCTATCTTCTCCAGCAAAGAAAAACTCCGCCCTTCGGGGCGGAGTTTTGTTGTTTTTGGAGCGGATGACGGGATTCGAACCCGCGAATGCCAGCTTGGGAAGCTGGAGCCTTACCACTTGGCGACACCCGCATGTGTAAGCTTTGCAGCCATAAGATTATAGCGCACAGCTGCGCGCCCTGTCTCTCGAAATCAGTGAATACTCAAGAGCGCCCTCGCACGACCGAGGTTGCTTAGTCGAGCCTTAGGTGCTTGCGACCTCAAGTTGTGCCTAGTCGCCGAGGTAGGCAGTGACCGTGGGGTTGGCCTTGATACCCTCTCGCAGCTCGTCAATGAAGGCGCTGAGCAGTGCGCTCGGTTTGCGCTCGTTGTGCATGATGTAGCCGACTTGCATCTTGGCTTCGGATTCGAGCGGGATGGAAGCGATGCCTGCGTGCATCTCGGCGGAAAGAACGCCGGTGGATAGCGTGTATCCATTATGGTTGGTGAGCAAGTTGGTGAGCGTTCCTCGGTCGGAGATGCGAATGTTCTTGCGGTGACTCAGGTGACTCAACGGCTCTTCTGAGTAGTAGAAGGAGTTGGTGGTCCCCTGCTCGAAGGAATAGCGCGGGTAGGGTTCGAGGTCGCTTACCTTGAGGATCTTGCTCTGCGCAAGTGGGTGATGCTCGCCGACGAACACGTGCACCTCGGCCTCGAACAGCGGGTAGTAGCTGAGGTTTGCGTCGGCGAAGGCCTTGCTCAGAACGCGACGGTTGAATTCGTCGGTGTAGAGGATGCCCATCTCGCTGCGGAAGGTGCGGACGTCTTCGATGATTTCACCCGTACTGCATTCGCGCAGGATGAAGTCGTATTCGTCCCCCGCAAACTTGTCGGCGACCTCCATGAAGGCCTGAACGCTGAACGCATAGTGCTGGGTGGATATGGCGAGGCGCGCGTGTTTGGTGCCTGCGCCTGCATAGCGGTCTTCAAGCATATCGGCCTGCTCGATGACCTGGCGCGCGTAGCCGAGTAGCTCGGTGCCGTCGTTGGTCAGCGTGACGCCGCGGTTGCTGCGTGTGAATATGGTGATGCCAAGCTCTTGTTCGAGCTCTTTGATCGCGGTGGAGAGGTTTGACTGCGAGGCGTAGAGGTTCTGAGCCGCAGCGTTGATGGACCCGTATTCGGCGATGGCTATGAGGTAGCGGAGCTGCTGAAGGGTCATGCTTGCTCCTGGGACAGCAGTGCGCTTACCTTCCCCAGCAAAAGCTCGAAGCTCACGCCGCGCTCCTGGAAATGCGGCTGCTTGGCAGATACGATCATGGAATCGTGCACGAAGCTGCCGGCAAACTCAACGGCATCCTCAAGCGTTTGGCCAGCCATGACGGCGGCGAGCAGGCAGGACGCATATACGTCACCCGTGCCGTGGAGCATGTAGGGGAGGTAGGCGTTGTTGACCTCGATGGTCTCCATGTTGCACCCGCCGACGAAGTTGCGCACGATGTTTTCGCCCTCGCGTTGAATGCCTTTGAGGACAACGTGCTTGGCTCCCTTTGCCACGAGCGCCGCCACAATGCGCCTCGCTTCGTCATCGGAAATGTTGGTGCCCTGCCACTTTTCACCGAGGATGATGGCCGCCTCGGTCAGGTTGGGCGTGAGAATGTCGGCTTCGCATGCGAGCTCGGCCATGGCCTGGCAAAGTTCGGGCGTGTACGTGGGGTAGACCTTGCCGTGGTCGGCCATGACGGGATCCACGACGCGAAGCGCCTGCGGGTAGCTTGCGTACAGGCTGCGGATGACGTCTACCTGCTCAGGCGCCCCAAGAAAGCCCGAGTAAATGGCGTCGATCTCAACGTCGATGCCTCGCCAGGCTTGAAGGTAGTCCTCCAAGATGTCGGTGGTGTCGTGCATGTACCAACCGGGAAAAGCCGTGTGCGACGAGAAGAGACCCGTGGGAACGGGGCAGACATCGCAGCCGGCGGAGGAGAGGACGGGGATGGCAACGCCGAGAGAGCACTTTCCGTAGCCGCACAGGTCATGTACGGCGGCAATGCGGGGGATGTAGTCTCCGCGGCGCTCATACAGGATGGGTGAATCGTTGCGTGGGTTTTGCGTGGTGCTCATAAGCGTTGCTCCTTCGGCTTTAGTTGCCTTCCTCTTCGTCTTCGTCATCATCGAAAAGCGACCAGTCGTCAGGACCCTTTTCGCGATGCTTGAACTGCTTGCGCGTGCGACGCTCCATGATGACGCATGCGATGAGACCAATGACGAGGCAAGCGCCAATCAGGCAACCGATGCCGGGCATGGTCTCGAACAGGAAGTGGTAGATCTCCATGATGTCCATTGGAAAACCTCATTCTAGGGCTGATCTGTTAACCCGATGCTTGAGCACAGCTTTTGCAGACTATGCGCACAGCTTGCGCACATTCGGGCGTGTTTCACAAAGGGAAGTATACTATGCAAGTTCAAACTCTTAGAGTGAGGTATACTTCAAAGTTGCGTCTGGCGCCAAAGCTAGGCGTGGAAAATCGGAAAAGCCAGGTGCGCGAAAGCGGCGCATCTCGGTTGGAAGCAAGGAGAGCAAGCAATGCTAGACATCAAGTTCGTCCGCGAAAATCAGGAATTCGTCGCCGAGGCCATGGCAAGCCGTAACACCTCTTGGGATTCCGCGCGTTTCTCCGAGCTTGAAGAGTCGCGCCGCGAGGCCATCCAGGCAGAGGAGACCCTGCAGGCTGAGCGCAATGCGCTTTCCAAGAAGGTGGGCGAGCTCATGAAGGCTGGCCAGCGCGAAGAGGCTGAAGAGGTCAAGGCTCGCGTTGCCGCCATCAAGGCCGAGCTCGAGGGCCTGACCGCTCGCCGCGCTGAGGTTGAGGCCGACCTCAACTACATGCTCATGCGCGTACCCAACCTGCCCTCTGACACCACGCCGGTCGGCAAGGATGAAAACGACAACCCCGAGGTGCGCCGCTGGGGCACGCCTCGTGACTTTGCCGCTGAGGGCTTTGAGCCCAAGGCGCACTGGGATCTTGGCAAGGAGCTTGGCATTCTCGATCCCGATACTGCCGCAAAGGTTACCGGCGCCCGCTTCCACTTTTACCGTGGCATGGGCTCTCGCTTGGAGCGCGCCATAATCAACTATTTCCTTGACACCCACACCGACCACGGCTACACCGAAATTTTCCCGCCCTACATGGTAAACCGCGACTCGATGCGCGGCACGGGTCAGCTGCCGAAGTTTGAGGAGGACGCTTTCCGCGTAGCAAACAACGATTTCTTCCTCATCCCCACCGCAGAGGTGCCCGTTACCAACATGTATCGCGACGATATTCTTGACGGTACAAAGCTGCCCCTTTCCTTCTGCGCATATTCTGCTTGCTTCCGCGCCGAGGCGGGGTCTGCAGGACGTGATACAAGAGGTCTTATCCGTCAGCATCAGTTCAACAAGGTCGAATTGGTAAAATTTACCAGCCCCGAGACCTCGTATGAGGAGCTTGAAAAGTTGACAAACGATGCCGAGCGCGTTTTGCAGGGCCTTGGCCTTCCTTACCGCGTTGTGCGTCTTTCCTCGGGCGACCTTGGCTTCTCCAGCGCCATGACCTATGATATTGAGGTATACATGCCCTCTTACGGCCGTTATGTGGAGATCTCCTCCTGCTCTGACTTTGAGGACTACCAAGCACGCCGCGCAAACATCCGCTTCCGTGAAACGCCCAAGGATAAGCCCCGCTTGGTGCATACCCTAAACGGCTCGGGCGTAGCAGTCGGCCGTACGGTTGCGGCTATTCTTGAGAACTATCAAAACGAGGACGGCTCCGTGACCGTTCCCGAGGCACTGCGCACCTACATGGGCTGTGATGTGATCAAGCCCGAGACGCTTTGATGCGCACCCCGCTCTCCCTTGTCTCTCTGTTTACCCTTGAGGCAAAGGAATACGAAAACATTACCTTTGACCAAAGCGATGCCGCAACGGTTACGCTGCTTATACTGGGCATTTGCGTTGGCATTGTGCTTTCCTCTCTTTACACGCTCTATCAGCGTAGTGTTCCCGGCAGCCTTGTGCGTGCGTTGCTTGGCGCCGGGGCGCTATCGCCCGACGCGGCAAAAACGCTTGCGGAGCTCGATCTTAGCAAAAAAAGCTTACTTGGCTTTGAATTGCGCCACAACCTCGTGCTGCAAAAAACCGTTCAAAAGGTAGAGGGGGAAGGGAGCGACACACGCTACTACATTCCCGAGGCACTTAAATACCGCGCCGAGGGACGCTTTGATAAAAAGGGAAACGGCCCGTTGCAATTCATGCTCACCGTTATCCTTTCGATCGGTCTTGCGATCCTGCTGATCAAGCTGATCCCCTTTGTGCTTGCCATGATAGACGCACTGCTTTGAGCGCCCGTAAAAACCAAGCTTTATAAAGATATCGCCCGACCAAAGCGTGCTCCGTTTGGAGTGTGCCGCGGTGGGGCGATATTTTATTTTCCCTTGCGCTAACACCTTGTCTAAAGAATTGAAAATTTCTTTGTACGGGGTGACGCCTCGACGCCCCATTGGCGCAAGATCCCGAACAGTCGAGGGCGCCTGTCCCTACAATATGTGTACATGTTTTACATATCGTAGCTGGCGGGGCGTCGAGGCGCCGCCCCCTACAGAGATCGTGCAAATAATGCGCCTGTGCAAAATGGTTTTTAGAGAAAGAAACCCTTTTCCACCCGTTTATATTCCATATTTTACCATATTGCAAACACCTTTTTCTTGTAACGCTTCCATTACTTGACAGATGTGCTGTTTTTGGGGTATAATAAAATATAATCGTGCACCTTCTCTGCGGGTGAGAGCCTTTGCTTCTCGCAAAGAAAAAACAAGCACGGAAAAGAGGATAAATTATGAAAAAAACGCCGCGTATCTTTACGCCCATGAACTCCTTTAGGGATATGATCCCCGCGCTTGCGGCAAGGGGAGAGAAGAATGCCTTTCGCTTTCCCGTGGGCAAGACCTTTGGCGCGCTTACCTATGCAGAATTTTCACACAAGGCACACGCGTTAGCGGCAGGCATTTGTGCATTGGGGCTTGCCGGCAAGCGCATTGCCGTCATTGGCGAAACCTCGCCCGAGTGGGTTGCCACTTATCTTGCGGTCACCGCTGCGGGCGGTGTCATCATCCCCATGGATAAGGAGCTTGCCATTGGCGAGATCGAGGGCTTACTTGAAAGCGTTGATGCGGAAGCGATCGTTTATTCCGCGAGCTTCAATCAAAAAATGGCAGCCGTAATGGAGCGCCATCCCACACTGCGTATTTTTGTGCCTATGGAGCCCCAAGAGGATTGTGCCGCGGAAAAGGTCGTTCCCTTTGCAGAAATCCTTAAAATGGGAGAAAAATCGCTTGAGAATGGCTATCAGCTCCCTGATCGCGACCCCGAGTCGCTTGCCGTGATGCTCTTTACCTCGGGCACCACGGGCTCTAGCAAATGCGTTATGCTCTGTGAGAAGAACATTTGCGCGTGCGTGAATGCGGCTTGTAATACCGTAAACTTCAACGAAAACGACGTAACCGTTTCGGTACTCCCCCTGCACCACACCTACGAGCTTGCCATCATGCTTGCCAGCCTTTGCTACGGCATCTCGATCGGCATCAACGATACGCTCCGCCACCTCATGCGCAACTTTGCGGAGTTTAAGCCTACGGGTCTTATCCTCGTGCCGCTGTTCGTCAACACGATGTACAAAAAGATCTGGGACGAGGCACGCAAAAAGGGCAAGGAAAAACTACTGCGCAACATGATCAAAATTTCAAACGGTATGAGAAAGGTCGGCATAGACCTGCGCCGCAAACTCTTTTCTTCGGTTCTTGCCGCCTTTGGCGGTCGCCTTGAAAAGATCATCTGCGGCGGCGCGCCCCTAAACCCCGAAATGGTAAAGAATTTTGAGGCATTTGGCATCCAGATCTGCGAGGGCTACGGCATTACCGAATGCTCGCCGCTGATTTCCGTTGCACCCTACTATGCGCCAAAGCCCGGCTCGGTCGGCCCTGCTGTGCCCTGCTGCGAGTCACGCATTGCCAAAACAGGCAACGTCAACGACAAGGGCTTTGAAGAGGGTGAGATCCAGGTCAAGGGTGAGAACGTCATGCTTGGCTACTACAACAATCCCGAGGAGAATGCCAAGGCATTTACCGAGGACGGCTG
>JAFXIM010000184.1 GCA_017533165.1 Eggerthellaceae bacterium | reverse complement strand
TGCTGCTGGCCGCGGAGCTGGGAATGTACCGATGGGACGATAAGAAAGCCAAGGACGCGGTCATCAAGGAGCATGATCACGCGATGGACGCCATGCGCTATATGGCCTACACCGTGCTCAAGGACGCGCTCAAGGGCTGGGCGTGGTAAAATAGGCCCCTGACGGGGGCAGACGTTCGATTATGAAAAGAGGCCCCGTTTGGGTATCTGGAACAACCTCATTGACGCGGTGGCAGACCGCATCGGCTCCGAGATTCAAGGGCGCACGATCTCACAGAAGCGCCGAGACCACCACCTCAAGGGCGAGAGCTACTCGGTCGAGGCCGAGATCAGCGAGGCCATAGCCGATCTCATGCTCATGTACTCCACGGCACCCGTGGAGGGCACCTCCCCCCGAGCCAAGTGGCTGAACGAGCAGAGCACGCGCTTCTGGCAGGGCAAGGCCGAGCGCGCCGTCGTATCGGCTTTCCTCACAGGTGACTGCATCATCGTTCCCAGTTGGAACGGGCGCAACGTGCAGAACATCGTCGTGCCAGCCGAGGACTTCGAGGTGCTCGAGGCGTTCGGCGACGAGATCACCGCATGCGCCTACGTCCTCGACCGCAAGGTGAAGCAGAACACCACCAACACGCTCATGCAGGCCGTGGAGTTGGTTCCCTACAGGTCTGCGACTGGCGATACCTACGCGAACCGTTACCGCATGTTCGTAGCCAGGAACGGCTCGCTTGCGGGCGGGTCGCTCGATGACTTCCCCGAATGGCGGGACAGGTTCGACGCCGAGTGGTACATCCCCAACGTCGACCGACTGCTCATAGGCCGCATGCGCTCACATGCCATCGACCCGCTTCACGTGAACAGCGTGAAGGGCGCTCCCATCTGCTTCGGCGCGGGAGAGCCGATCGCCGAGATCCGCCACCTGCTCAACGCCATGAGCGCCGAGTTCGACCTGTCGGAGAAGGCCATCATGGCTGACAAGCGCCTGTTCAAGAAGGAGTGGCGCAACGGCGAGTCGATCACCGTCCTTCCCCGAGGCCGCGAGAGGCTTTTCATGGACGTCCGAGGCCAGAGCGAGCTGCCCATCAAGGAGTGGGCGCCCGACATCCGCTATCAGGCATACCTAGAAGCGATCGACAAGTAGGAGCAGCTGGTTGAGCGCGCCGTGGGCGTGTCCCCGGGAATCATCAGCAACGGCAACGACCAGAACTACCAGAACGTAGACAACGTGCGAAAGGGCCAGCAGCGCACCATCGGCTTCATCGAGAAAGCGCGAAGGAGCGCCGACCGCATGATGGGCGATCTGGTCTACGCATGGGACGTGCTGGCGAACTACTACGGCATTGACGGCGTTGGGGACTACGAGCTCAAGATGGACTGGTCGACTGAGTACGTCGAGACCTTCGTAGACCAGCAGAACGCCATCCTGGCGGGTAACGCGATCGGCGCGACCGATGCGGCAGACTACCGCATGTTCCTTTTCAACGAGTCGAGGGAGGCCGCGGAGGAGCGCGTAGCCGAGATCAAGGCGGGCCAGCGCAACGCAGCCGCGGTTCTGATGCCTCTTGAGTAGAGACCCAGCGACAACCGACTTCCAGCTAGACGCGGAGGATGCGTTGACCGCCGCCACGAGGGCCGTCGAGACAGAGGTGGTCGCCATCATGGTTGACCGCCTCGCGGCGCTCTCCCCCGAGGATTCCCTCGCAGACGCGCTTTCCAACGCCCCTGCGGACCTCATGCGCATGGAACGTGCCATCGAGCGCGGGGCCGACGGGGTTTCAGCAGCAGCCGAGGCGCTGATGGACGATATGGGCGCTGCCAATGAGGAATGGGCGGCTCCCTTCTTCGAGGCCGCGGGAATGGTATACGCAGCAGAGCCCGTAGCCGAGATCATGGCGGCGGGAAAGAAAGAGGCCGTCGATCTGGTGAGGGCTAGGCTCGACACGTCGGCGGTGGGCCTCGTGACACATGACGGAGTGCTGCCCATGC
>JAFXIM010000183.1 GCA_017533165.1 Eggerthellaceae bacterium | reverse complement strand
TCTCCTGGTTGCGGCCGGTGAGAACGACCTCGGCGCCTTCCTTGGCGAACATGATGGCGGTTGCCTTGCCGATGCCGGAGGTTGCGCCGGTGACGACCGCCTTCTTGCCTTCGAGTCTTGCCATGTTTTTCAATCCTTTCTGTCATCTGGATTATTAGAACGGGTGATGTGTCTCTGGTCTGAGGGAGGGAAAGCTAAGGAACGTTTCCGCAGCCGCATCACATGCAAACCCATGCGCGGCGAGGACTAGTGACGTGCTTTCCCTCCCTTGAGTTGATCTCGTTTAGTGGAGCCTTCCGGCTACTTCTCAGCGGGGAGCTTGCCGAGTTTGGCCATCTCGTCGGCCACGTCCGCTAGGCCGTACTTCTCCCAAGTGCTGCGATAGGGCCACGAGGTCTCCTTGTCCCAGCCGCGGGTCTCGTAGTACAGGTCGACGAGGTCGTTGAAGCCGTCCCAGTCGGCAACCTCGCCATACTGGTCGGGGATGCTGATGCCCGGCCACACGGCGTTCACTTCCATCTCGCGAGTACGACCGTGGTTTCTGATAAGGATGGCGCGCGCGAGCAGCTTGGAGCGTACGGCAGCCTCGTCAAGCTCTTCGGGAGTGATCTCAAGGCCCGTTGCGGCATAGTACATCTCAGCTTCGAGGGTGGGCCACCACAGGTCGGGGTTCTGGAACTCGCAGCAGGTGACGCTGTCCTTGAGCTCGCCCTTGGTCTCGTTGTAGATGATGACGTCGACGAGATCCTGGCTGTGGTAAGGATCTGCCTCGATGGCCTCGTACTTGTCGAAGTCGCCGACCACGTGCTCGATGGTCTGCATGTCGCGGGTGGAGGTCATGAGCTCGATGGTGGACGCAAGCCAGGTCGGCTTCGTGATGGATGCCTCGAAGCCACGTCCCTGCCAGTGGAAGCTGTGGCCCCACGCGGTCTCCATGCTGATGGGCAGCGGGAGCTCGGGATTGCCGGGAAGCATGCCGGAGCGGCGGCCGTGGTAGATGGTGTCGCCGTACTTCTCCTTGCCGAGCGTGCGGATACCGCGGGCCATACCCTCAGCGAGGATGTTGCCGATCTCGGTGCGGCGGTACGCGATGTCGGTCAGCAGCTTGTAGACGAACTCGTAGGACTCGGCGTCGGGCTCCATGCCAAAGTCGAGCTCGTCGAACACGCCTTCCTGCTTGCCCATGGAGATCCAGGGAAGCAGCCAGATGAGGACGTCCCACTTGTCGATACCGTACTCGTTGCACAGCTCGTTGATCATGTTGCCCTTATCGAAGTCGGGCTTCCAGAAGCCGAGGTGATCGGGCGCGATGGGCGCCATCATCTTCTCGAAATGCGGATCGGTCGGATCGGGCACGGGGAACTCGCGCGAGAGCAGCTTGCAGGGGAACATGTGGTTCTGCGGCGTTGCCCAGTTGGCGCCGAGGTTGTTGGGGACGTCTGCCATGAAGCCGTAGGCAACGGGGCTGACGCACTTTTCGACATGGTTGATCTTGCCGCCGGTGAACACGCTGTCGGTGCCCATCATGAGGCAGCTGCAGTGCTGGTTGCAGCCGTGGCTGCAGGCGATGTTGCCGCGCACCCATTCACCGGGGGCCTCGTTCATGGGAAGGCCCTGGTTGACCTGGGGCTGCAGGGGGCTGCGGCGCATGAGGGGGGAGCCCATCTTGAGGCGCAGCTCGAGGATCTTCTCGACGTCGTGAACCGGAACGCAGCCGGTGCCGCGTACGGCAAGCGCCTTGAGCTTCTTGGAGCCCCAGACGGCGCCGAAGCCGCTCTTCGCCATGACGTTGTCGTTGGAGGTGGTGATGGATGCGTTGCGGCACAGGTTCTCGCCAGCAGGGCCGATGACCATGCTGTAGAAGTCGTCTCCGCACAGCTCGTTCACCTTGCGCTGGGCGTCGTGAACCAGAAGGCCCCAGAGCTCGTCGGCATCGCGGAATTCAACCTTGTCGTCGTCGATGACCACGTAGGTGGGAACTTCCGCTGCGCCTTCGATGATAAGGCCGTCCCAGCCGGCGAACTTCAGCTCGGTTCCAAGCCAGCCGCCGATACCCGAGAAGGAGTACTGGGAGGGATAGTTGTTGGCTGCGATGCCGGTCATGTCAGTGCGGCCGCCCGTGGGGATGCCGGTGGCGGTGGTGGCGCCGGTCATGTAGATGAGCTTGTTGCCCGGATCGAAGCAGGTGGTACTGGGGTCGACCTCGTCCCAGAAGATCTTGTTGCACAGGGATCGGCCGCCCAGGTACTTCGGTACGTACTTATAGGTGGAAATGATCTCCGTGGTGCGGTCGGTGAGGTTGAGACGAAGGATCTTGCCCGTATAGCCGAGCAGCTTCTGCTCGTTTTCGGGGTTGTTCAGGATGTCTTCTGCGGAGCGATTAGTCATGGCTG
>JAFXIM010000182.1 GCA_017533165.1 Eggerthellaceae bacterium | reverse complement strand
TCAACGACAACCAGGAACTCGACCTTCTTCAGAGCGGCAAGAGTCATCTTAGCATCGCCGTAGGAGTTGATCGGGTTGGTAGCATTGCAGATGAGCGCGCGAACCTGATACGGATCGCCGGTGAGGATGGCCTTGAAGACGCTCGGGCCGTGAGCCTCGCAGAACCACTCGGAGGGCAGGGTCTTGCCCCAGGTGCGCTTTGCGTTGTCGGAGATCAGCTGGTAGCCGGGCCAAGAGGTCAGCTTGAACTTGTCGGAGCCGATCTGCTTTGCCTTCATCTCCTCGGGGAGCAGCTCGTTGAGCTCGAGCTCCTCGTCGGTGAGGAAGTTGATTGCCGGGCCGGGCATGCCGTCGCCACCGGGGACGTCGAGGTTGCCGCAGACGGCGCGAATGAGAGCCAGGGCATGAGAACCGGTGGTGGAAGCACGACCGATCTGGTCCCAGGTGCAGCCCCACTGAATGCAGCCGGGCTTGTTGGTTGCGTACATACGAGCAGCCTGACGGATCAGGTCGGGCTCGAGCCAGGTGATCTCGGAAGCCCACTCGGGGGTGTACTGTGCAACGTGGTCACGCAGCTCATCGAAGTCAGCGCAGTACTTGTCGACGAAGTCGAAGTCGTACATGAACTCCCAGATGATGGTGTGAAGCAGCGCGAGAGCCAGAGCAGCGTCAGAACCGGGACGCAGCGGCAGCCACAGGTCAGCCTTAGAAGCGGTCTCGGAGTAGCGCGGGTCAACCACGATGATCTTCAGACCCTGCTTCTGCAGGTCGGTGTAACCACGCATACCGGGCAGGGTGGATGCGCCCGGGTTGAAGCCCCACATGATGAGGGACTTAGCAGCGCCAAGGTCGGTCTCGAACGGGGACCAGCCAGCAACGCAGGTCTCGGCCATGAAGGTCGGGATCCAGCAAAGGAGTGCGTTGTGGAAGCCGTTCGGGGTACCGAACTGGTTCAGGAAGCGACGACGAGCAAAGTCGTCGGTACGGGTGGTGCCGCCGGCGGAGGCAACTGCCTCGGCGCCGCTCTCAGCCTTGATCTGGTTGAGCTTGTCAGCAACTTCCTGGATTGCCTGGTCATACGGGATCTGCTCCCACTGACCTGCGCCCTTCTCACCCACGCGCTTCAGAGCGTGGTTGATGCGAGCCGGATGGTTCACGTGCAGCAGCGCGCTGGTGCCGCGGCAGCACAGACCACCCTGGTTGGAATAATTGGGATCGCCCTCGATCTTGATTACGTCACCATCTTTGACGTAAGCAAGAACGCCGCAGTTTGCGTGGCAGAAGTAGCAAAGTGACTTGACTACTTCGACGCCCTCGGCGTGGATGTCGACCTCAGTCGAAACGGTCGTCGGATAAACGAGATCCATGAGCGTGTTCGACGTCTTGGTGATTTCAGCCATTAACCTTCCCCTCTTCTTTCCGTCTCTTTTCCTATACTTCTCTTGATCGCAAGCGCACCGCGAAAGCGGAGCGCTCTCACGTGTTGCGACGTATGCCGAACAGTGTAAAAGAGCGGCCAGGAGACTTCATCGCACCACAAGATGTAATTCACATCCGCAAATCAAACCCACGGTGCCATAAGCCCGCCAACGCCACTTTCGCACGTCCGGCAAGTTTGGGATCACATTACCCGCACGCCCTCTCCGACATGTGGGCACAGTTCTCCCAAACCAAATTCACATTATAGCGATTAGGTAAATTAGTAGCCACAATCCAATAGCCTTTTCCCGACAAAAGGCCTCGGATCCCGTATGAGAAAAACGGACGTTGCAGCAGGATGCAAAACGCAATCGATTAGATGGGGAAGGTAAGCCCGTCATAGGCCAAGCGGACGCGACCCTCGTACTGACTCAGATAGTCCTCCAGCTCGGCAACGGTGATGGGCTCGTCGTAGTGCATGCACACGTGCGTGAGGTAGATGAGCTTCGCATCAAGCGCAAGACCCTCTTCGATGCACTCCTGAATGCTGTGATGGGAATCAGGGTTCCAGTTTCTCTTCCAGAAGGTGGCATCCATGGCCAGAATGTCGCAGCCATAAACGCGCTCAGCCGTCTCCGGCGGCAGCTTGGCGGTGTCGGACGCGTAGAACATGCGCGTCTTAGGCGTCTCGATGAGATAGCCATAGGTACCCGGCGCATGTGCGGCGGGCAGGGCGGTATAGCGCACGCCGTCGAACTCGTGCGTGTCGAAGGGCTCCAAAACGTGCATGTCGAGGCAGTAGTCCATGTAGTGGAACTCCGCGAGAATCCCCTGAAGCGCAATGGCACTGCCATAGGTGGGCATCTGACGCTTCTGTACCAGTTGAACGAGGTATTCGTATTCCCCCAGGCCACCAATGTGATCGAAGTGGGCGTGCGTGAAAATGATCTCATCGACGCTGCGGACGTTTTCGCGCAGCAGCTGATGGCGAGCATCGGGAGGGGTATCAATCACAAGCGTCTTCTCACCGCGCACCATGACGCCGCAGTCACCGCGACGCAGGGCGGGATTCTCACGCGCCTCGTTGCAGGCGGGGCAATCGCAGAAGAAAGACGGTACACCGCAGCCGGCTGCCGTACCCATGAAAGTGAAGGTATGCTTGCTCATATACGCTCCTCGCTATTCGTGCGACCTCGTTCCCAAGCGTAATTCTACCATGGAGCAAACTCGCGCCTTCAAAGCAAAGGGCGGATGCAAGACCCGCAAGTCCGCACCCGCCCCATTTCGCATACAGGCTAGGTCTAGCCACGCACCTCAGCACCAGTTGCCGCAGAAACCTTCTGCACCAGACGAGCGTGGGCCTTCTCGACCTCCTCGCTCGTGAGGGTGCGATCGGCTGCACGATAGGTAAGCGCGTAAGCCATGGACTTCTTGCCCGCACCCACGCGCTGCTCATCGCGATACACGTCGAAGAGCTGCACGGTCTCGAGCAGCTTGCCACCGGCAGAGCTCATGCACTGAACCATCTTCTCGTGCGTCACGGCCTCGGCAACCACGAAGGCGGCGTCCACCGAAACAGCCGGGAAGGTGGGCACGTCAACGTAGGGACGGGCCGGCTGACAGGACTTCACGAGTGCTGCCACATCGAGCTCGAAGGCAACCACCGGGGCGTTTGCCTCGAAGGCAGCAGCTGCGAGCGGGTGGATCTCGCCAACCCATCCGATGACGGTGCCTCCGCAAAGCATCTCAGCGGCACGACCCGGCTGCAGATGCGGGGCAGCTTCAGCGGACAGCGCCTTGAAACGCAGCTTAGGCAGAGCCAGCTCGCGGGCCAGACTCTCGAGAACGCCCTTGCCATCGAAGAAGTCAAAGGGCACGCTTGCCTGATTCCACGCAGCATCGACCATGGCGCCGGCCATGACGCCTGCCACCTTGCGGCGCTCCTTGGGCTTCTTGCGACCCTCGGCGGTGGAGAACACCATGCCGAGCTCGTAGAGCTGAACGTTCTTCACGCCGCGGCTCTGGTTGTAAGCCACGCTGCGCAGAAGTCCGGGGATGATGCTCTGACGCATCACGGACTGATCGGCGTTGAGCGGATTCATCAGCGTCACGGGAAGACCCAGGCCCTCGGCATCCATGCGCAAGCGCTCAATGTCAGAAGGCTCAGCAAAGGAATAGGTCATGGTCTCATTCAGACCGCAAGCGCGCAGGGTGGCGTTGACCTTGTCGACCACCAGCTCCTCCTCGGAGCGAACGCCCACGCGCCCGCGACCGCCCGGCAGGGTGGACGGAATGCGGTCCATGCCCCACAGACGCAGGACTTCCTCGTACAGGTCGATCTCGCGCTCAAGGTCGGGGCGGAAGGTAGGCGCCACAACGGCCAAAACGTTTTCGCCTTCGCCATCTGCCACCTGGCAACCCAGGCGCTCAAGCACATCCACGATGAAGTCACGCGGAATGTCGGCGCCCATCATGGCGCAGAAACGATCCACGCGGAAGCTGAGCTCGAGGGACTCGGACACAAGCGGCCACTCGTCAACGATGCCCTCGGCGTTAACCTCGACGCAGCTCACCGTACCACCGGCAACCTCAACCATAAGGGCAGCGGCGGCGGCAGAGCGCAGCTCGATGCCGTGATCGTCTACGCCGCGCTCATAGCGCATGGAGGACTCGGAGATCAGGCCCAAGTTGCGGCTGGTGCGGCTGGTGCGACCAGGCTCGAAAGTTGCCGCCTCGAGCAGGATGTTCACGGTCTCATCGGTAACCTCGGTCTCAAGGCCGCCCATGACGCCAGCAAGCGCGATGGCGCCAAGCTCGGGCGTGGAGATGACGGTCATGTCAGGTGTCAGCTCGCGATCCTCGCCGTCAAGCGTGGTGAGCTTCTCGCCCTCGAGGGCAGCGCGTACGACCACGTTAACCTGGCCTTCGGCGTTCTTGAGCTTATCGAGGTCGAAGGCATGCAGGGGCTGACCGAACAAAAACAGGATGTAGTTCGTCACGTCGACGATATTGTTGATCGGACGCTGGCCGATAGCGGTCAGACGCTCAACCAGCCAATCCGGGCTCGGGCCGATCTTGCAGTTGCGAATAACGCGGGCGGTGTAGCGCGGGCAGCGCTGAGGATCGTCGATGGTCACGGTGACGGCGGCGCAGGCGGGCTCGGCAGCAGAGTCGAGCTCCATCTTATCCACCATGGCGGGCAGCGGATTTTCCCAGTCGGTCTGATACATTGCACCCAGCTCGCGTGCGAAGCCAACGACGGACAGGCAATCCGGACGGTTCGGCGTGATCTCGAGATCGAGTACGGTGTCGGTCATCTTCAGGTAATCAGCGATGGGCATACCGACCTCGGCATCATCGGGAAGGATCCAGATGCCCTCGTGATCGTTGCCCATGCCCAGCTCACGCTGGGAGCAGCACATGCCGCAGCTCACCACGCCGCGCAGCTTGCTCTTCTTGATCTTGAAGTCGCCGGGCAGCACCGCACCGATAGTGGCCACGGGCAGCTTGATGCCGGCAGCGATGTTGGGCGCGCCGCACACGATCTGCACGGGCTCCTCTGCACCCACGTTCACCTTCACCACGTGCATGTGGTCGCTATCGGGGTGCACCTCGCACTCCTCGACATAACCGACAACAACGCCGTCAAAGGCAGCGCCGAGCGTCTCCACGCCCTCGACACCGGTGCCAGTAAGGTCAAGGCGGTCGCACAGGGCCTTGGTATCAGAGGGCACCTCGATGTATTCGTTAAGCCATTTCAAAGAAATCTTCATGTGAGCCCCCTAGAACTGACGCAGGAAACGCATGTCGCCCTCGAGCAGCATGCGCAGGTCCGGAACGTTGTACTTCAGGCAGGCAACGCGCTCGACGCCGAAGCCGAAGGCGAAGCCGGAATACTTCTCGGGATCGATGCCCGACATGGCAAGAACATTCGGGTCAACCATACCGCAGCCAAGGATCTCAATCCAACCCGTGCCCTTGCACACACGGCAGCCCTTGCCGCCGCACACGCCGCAGCTCACGTCAGCCTCAGCGGAAGGCTCGGTAAAGGGGAAGAAGTGCGCGCGGAAGCGGGTCTTGCGATCTGGACCGAAAATCTGCTTGCACACGTAATCAAGCGTGCCCTTGAGGTCGCCGAAGGTGATGCCCTCGTCGACGACGAGGCCCTCGATCTGGTTGAACTGCGGGAGGTGGTTGGCGTCGGCCGCGTCGGGACGGAAGATGGTGCCCGGGCAGATCATGTAGATGGGCAGGTCCTGATCCTCCATCACGTGCACCTGCACGCCAGAGGTCTGGGTGCGCAAAAGCACGTCGGACTCGCCGCGCACACCCGTGCTGTCACCGGACAGATCATGCACGTAGAAGGTATCTTGCATGGAGCGGCTCGGATGGTCGGCCGGAGCGTTCAACGCGGTGAAGTTATAGTAGTCGGTCTCCACCTCAGGACCAGTTGCCACGGTGTAGCCCAGACCCAAGAAGATCTCGGAAATCTCGTCCACCATGCGGTTGATCAGATGACGCGTACCCATCTGCTGGGCGCGGCCGGGAAGGGTCACGTCAACGGCGGCAGCATCAATTGCGGCCTCGAGTTCAGCAGCGTCAAGCTTTGCCTTCGCCTCAGCCAAAGCCTCCTCCACCGCAACGCGGGTCTCGTTCACCGTCTTGCCCACGACGGCGCGCTCCTCCTTGGGCACCTGGCCCATGGAGCGCAGGTAACCGGTCAGCGATCCGGCCTTGCCCAGAACGCTCACGCGTACCTGCTCAAGCTCGGCCGAGGTCTCAGCCGAAGCAATGGCAGCCAAAGTCTGCTCGCGCAGGCTTGACAGCTCTTCAGTGATTGCCATGTTCACTCTGCCTTTCGTTCCTCTAACAACAAAAAAGAGCCCTCTCGCGTCACTGGATCAGAAACGCGATTCCGATCCAAGGACGAGAGAAGGCTCTCGCGGTACCACCCTGGTTGGTGAAAGCAAGCGCGATACCCCGCCGCGCGACGAACAGTCCCGATGACGCCCATCGCACATTTGGGGAGCAGCTTGCCCCACCCGCTCATTTTCGCCCTATGACGGGAGCACCCGTCGCGCCCTACTTGACATCTCGCACAAAGCCGGCAAAACGGCCGCGTGCGTCCGCGTTCAAACGCGCTGCTCGGAAGGGAATTGACACGCACCTGCAGCCCGAACCCTCTCAGCCAACGAGGTCCGTCTCTGAAGGCGCAGAAACCAGCATGCCACTGTCTTCGTCATCGCATGTAAACGTGAAGTATAGCGCATTCCCATGGGTTTTTCCCCAAAAGTCACTTTGCAAAATCAGCTGGAGAAGGTAAGCGCCACGCAGCAAGAGCATCGCTCGATCGCAAGACCGCAGAAAGCACGTCGCAAGGCCAACGCCGCGTAAAGATGTAATCTGATGCGGCTGCGGAAACGCTCAGCGATTGCGAGGCCGCGGAAAGCACGTCGCTAGTCCTCGCCGCGCAACGGGCTCAGGCGGATGCGGCTGCGGAAACGCTCCTTCGCTTTCCGCGGCCTCGCGCGAGATGCGAGTGCCAGAGCGCGCCTTAAAGGAAGCGATAGCTTACCGTGCGCAAACCCCATGCATAGCAGTTGGAGTAGCCGAAGGCTTTGAACACACCCGGCTGAAGATCGAGCACGCGGCTGCCATTGCCCATGTAGCCGCAGTCGTTCACCACGGCATACACCGTCATGCCGTTGTAGCGAATCTCAACCGTGCGGCCGAAGTATGACCGGTAGTTGGGCATGGACATGGGAACGGCAACTCCCATGGAGTTGTCATCGCACACGGCACCCGTTGCCGTGGTGCCGGGGTTGGGCGTATAGGGATCGGAAGAGCCGCCGTAGGCAGAGGCAACGCCGGTATACCAAGTGCCCCCAGAGGTGTTGTTGTTGCCACCCGTGACAGGCGTTCCATCAGGTACGGCATCCTGGCGGCCCGTGGTGTTAGCGTCCTCGCTGATCTCGGGGCCAGAACCCTGGTTTTGATTTTGCTGCATCTGCTGAGCTGCCGCCTGAAGCGCTGCAAGACGAGCTGCTTCCGCGGCTTCGGCATTGGCGAGCTGCTGGGCGGCAGATGCCACCACACGCTCGGCTTCCGCACGCTTTTCCTGGAGTTCGGCGAGGGCCTCTTCCTGGGCCTTCTTCTGCTCGTCAAGCTCCGCGCTGATGGCGTCAAGCTCGGTCTTGCGCTCCTTTTGCGCCTGAACCTCTTCAGCGTGGAACTCCATCAACTGAGCTACATACTCGATGTTGCGAAGCAGGTCTTCGAAGTTGCCCGAGCCCAAAACGAGCTCCAACATGGATTCAGCCATGCCTTCGCGGTAGTCGTAAACGGCGGTTTCGGAGAGCTTCTGGCGACCGGCTATAACCGCCTCTTGGGCAACCATGGCCTCAGCCACGGTTTCGTCAATGCGCGTTTGAAGCTCCTGAATCTCAGTATTGAGAGCATCGCATTCGGCGGTGATGGACTGCATCTGGGCTTCGGCCGAATCAAGCACCGCACGCGCTTCGCCCACGGTAATAGCCGATGCGGAAGACTGCGGCAGCACGGGGCAGAAAAGCAGCAATGCGCATGCGAGCACGCATGCGATCAGCTTTCTTCCAATATGAGTGGCTTTCAAGGCAAACCTTCCGACAACCTGCAGTTTCCTTGCTTTGCGGCCCCAAGGCCCCTCGACACAGTCAGAACACAAGCCTGCAATTACGAGGAAGCAAGTCGTAATGAACCATGATCAACTACTTTTTTGCATACTTCAAGCAAAATGAGTAAAAATTAGTGCTCTTTGCTCCACTTCACCACAAATTACAGCCAAAAAAGCCCACCTACGCTCCACAGGCGAGCATTTCGCGCGCGTGGGCGCGAGAGGCTTGCGTATCGCTTCCCGAAAGCATGCGGGCAACTTCCCCAACGCGGTCCTCCCCGCACACCTCGAACAGCGTGGTTTCAGGCACTTCGGCGTCCGTTTTGCGCACCACGTAATGGCAATCCGCCGCCACGGCGATCTGAGCCAGATGGGTGACCACGATCACCTGATGCGTTTCGGCTAAATCGGAAAGCACTTCAGCCAAGGCCAAGGCCGTCGCCCCACCAACGCCGGCATCCACCTCATCAAACACCAAGGTGGAAACCGCATCATCGGCGCCGAGAACCACCTTCACAGCCAACATAACGCGGCTGATTTCACCGCCGGAAGCAATACGCGCCAAGGGACGCGCCTGCATGCCCGAACCTGGGCGGAAGAAAAACTCCACAGCGTTTGGACCGGCAGCAGTCCAGGCATCGCGCGCCAGCATGTCAACGTGGCACTCCAGTTCGGCACTACCCATCCGCAAGCGAGCCATGACAGAGCTCACCTCGGCGGCGAAACGCGGCGCCACCTGCTCACGGGCCTCATGTAAGACCTTCGCGCAGTCGGCGAGGGCAAGCTCAGCCGCCTCCACCCGGCGCTTAGCGCGTTGCTCACGCTCATCCGCCTCGTCAACGGCGGATACGGTCTCAAACGCCTCCTCACGACGCGCGATGACGTCTTGAATGCGCGGGCCATACGTACGCATAAGGCCTTGCAGGGCCCCCACACGATCCTGCATCTCAGTCAGCTGATCGGCATCGTATTCGACCGAATCGCGGTAAGCCAGCGAATCGCGGGCCACGTCTTCGAGAACATAGCTCACCTCATAAAGCGAGCTCGCGTATTCCCTAAGCGATGCGTCGTTGCGAGACGCCTCCTGAAGAGCCGCGGCTGCGCGGGTTACGGCATCAATTGCCCCGTTTTCTCCCGAAAGCGCATCATAGGCTTCGTTAGCCGCCATCGCCAAGGACTCGGCGTGCTCGGATTTGCCCAAAAGCTCAACGAGCTCCTCATATTCACCTTCGACCACGCCCACGGCGTCAATCTGCCTCAGCACAAAGCGCGCCTCGTCCAGCTGAGCCGAAGACAGCTCCGCCGCCTCGCGGCACTGTTGGTATTCCCTCTGAGCAGCGCGTGCTTCGGCAAAGGCCACCTTGTAGGCGGCACGCGCAAGGCTCACGGTATCACCCGCCCAAGCATCCAGCATGGTTACATGGTTCGAAGGCTTCATCAGGGTCTGATGCTCATGCTGTCCGCACAAGTCGATACTCGGTCCAACCAGCTTGGCAAGCTCAGATACGCTGGCCATAGACCCGTTGACCGACACACGCGACCTGCCATCCGTACCCAAACGGCGGTTTATCACCAGTTCTTCCTCGGCGCCCTCCCGCGCACGTTCACCTTCCCCATCGGCTTCATCAAAACCTTCGCCGAGAAACGTCGAATCCAAATAGAAGCGACCCTGCACGCGAGCTTCGCTTTCGCCTTCTCGCACAGCGCTTTTATCGGCGCGTGCCCCCATGAGCAACTTGCAGGCGGAGAGAAGGGCTGTCTTGCCCGCGCCGGTTTCGCCCGTGAGCACGGTCAGACGGCGCGAAGGAGTCATGGACGCCTCTTTGATGAGGGCGAGGTTTGTGACCTGAATCTCGTCGATCATCGGTGTCTCCTAAAGGGTGTCGGTGTCAAGGCAGATGGTAAAGGGACCGTCGTTTACGAGGGAAACCTCCATCATGGCGCCGAACACGCCCGTCTCAACGCGCTTCACATCCTGGCGAGCGCGCGTAACAAACAGCTCGTACAGGCGATTTGCCTCATCGGGAGAACCAGCTTCGGTAAAGGAGGGGCGATTGCCCTTCTTGCAGTTTGCATACAGCGTGAACTGGGACACCACCAGCAGTTCGCCTTCGACATCGGTGAGAGAGAGGTTGGTCTTGTGGTTTTCGTCCTCGAAAATGCGCATCTTGGAGATCTTGCCCCACAAGCGCTCGATTTGCTGCTCGCCATCATTCTGACCAACGCCAAGCAAAACCAAAAAGCCTTGCCCTATGCTGCCCACCACGCTTCCGTCAACGCAGACCTGCGCTTTCGAAACGCGCTGTACGACTGCCCTCATGTTCCTGTCCTCGCTTATCTCAAACCATCTAGCCAAAGCGCTAGCATCTGGCGCCTAATCTACCTTATCCTACCCGACCATCACCTACGACGGCGTGCACCATAAGCACTCCCCTTGCGGGCGTTTCTCTTGAGGTCCTTGAGCACGTCTTCCTCGCTTGAGCCCTCAACGCTTGCGCGCAGTCTGACCACCTGATCGCGCAAACGCGCAGCCTCTTCGAAGTTCATCTCACGCGACGCGGCGGCCATGTCATCCTCCATCGAAGAGATGATGCGAAGCACCTCTTCGCGCGACAGCTCTGCTAGCTCCTTATTTACCTGCTCAGCCGTGACGCCGCCCATTTCATCGGTCACGTAACTCATGATGTCGTTTATGGCCTTGCGGATGGTTTGCGGCTCGATGCCATGCTCTTCGTTGTAGGCCATCTGTATCTCACGTCGACGGCGCGTTTCATCGATCGCACGCTTCATGGAATCGGTTACCTTGTCCGCGTACATGATCACCTGGCCGGACACGTTTCGTGCCGCACGACCGATGGTCTGGATAAGCGAACGGTGGTTACGAAGGAAGCCTTCCTTGTCAGCATCCAAAATAGCAACAAGAGAAACTTCAGGCAGGTCCAAACCCTCACGCAGCAGATTGATGCCCACGAGCACGTCAAATTCGCCGCGACGCAGATCGCTCAAGATCTCAACGCGCTCAAGCGTGCCTATGTCGGAATGCATGTAACGTGCGCGAACACCCTGGTCAAGCAAATGATCCGTCAGGTCCTCCGCCATCTTCTTCGTCAGCGTGGTGATGAGTACGCGTTCGTCACGCGCCGCACGTTCCTTCGACTCATCGATGATGTCGTCTATCTGGCTTGCGCTGGTGCGCACTATGATCTCAGGATCAAGCAGGCCCGTGGGACGAATGATCTGCTCGACCGTTGCGCGACTTGCCTTCTCCTCGTAGTCGCCCGGCGTGGCGGACACGTATACGAACTGGGGGACGCGCTCTTCAAACTCATCGAAACGCAAAGGACGGTTATCCAAACAGCTGGGAAGACGGAAACCGTGCTCGGCGAGGGTCACCTTTCGCGAACGATCGCCTTCGTGCATGCCGCGAATCTGCGGTACGGTCACGTGGCTTTCGTCGATGATGCACAGGAAGTCATCTGGGAAGTAATCGATAAGCGTGTAAGGCGGCTCACCCGGGTTGCGGCCATCGAGGTGACGAGAATAGTTTTCGATGCCCGAGCAAAAGCCCATGGTTTCAAGCATCTCCAGATCATAGTTGACGCGCATCTCAAGGCGCTGAGCCTCAAGGAGCTTTCCTTCGCCGCGGAACTGCTGCAGACGATCACGCAGCTCATCTTGGATGGTTTTAATGGCGTGGTCCATCTTGGGACGCGCCGTAACATAGTGCGACGCCGGCCAAACGGGCAAAGCCTCGTACTCGGCAACCACCTCTCCCGTAACGCGATCGATCTCGGTGATGGATTCAATCTCATCGCCCCAAAACTCAACGCGAATGGGGTTATCAGCATAAGGCGGAAATATGTCGAGGGCATCACCGCGCACGCGAAACGTGCCACGTGCCAGTTCGTAATCGTTGCGGTCGTACTGAATATCGATAAGGCCATGGATCACCTGATCACGATCAGCTTCAATCTCTTTGTCCAAAAACACAGCCATGCCCGCATAGTCCATGGGGCTGCCGATGCCGTAGATGCAGCTCACCGAGGCGACCACGATACAATCGCGACGGGAAAGCAAAGCCGAGGTAGCCGCGTGACGCAGCTTTTCCACTTCCTCGTTGATGGAGGCGTCCTTTTCGATAAAAGTATCCGACGAAGGAACATAGGCCTCAGGTTGATAGTAATCGTAGTAGGAGACGAAGTACACCACGGCGTTGTTCGGGAAGAACTCCTTGAGCTCGCTTGCGAGCTGCGCGGCCAGAGTCTTGTTGGGCGCCATGACCAGAGTGGGCTTTTGCACGGCCTCGATGGTCTTTGCCATGGTGAAGGTCTTGCCGGAACCGGTAACGCCTAAGAGCGTTTGATAGCGCAGGCCCTCTTTGATACCACGAGCCAAAGCCTCAATGGCCTGAGGTTGATCTCCCGCAGGCTCATACGGAGACACCACCTGCAAGGGAGTGTTTGCGAGGCGAACTTCAGGCAGCTTGCCCTGCATAGCCACGCCTTCTATGTTAGAGAGATGGCTCGACATACGACCCCCTATTCAATGCAAGATCCGTCTACCTGTGATGTTCAGTGTATCGTACGAATCAATAGAAAACAAATGTTCGTAAATAATACATAAGGGCGCCGCATTCTACGGCGCCCCGGGTCAAGCTGTATATGCGAAAAAGTGAGTACTACAGCTCAGTAGCCTTGTACTCGGTCCACCAGGCCAAAACATCGTTACGCAGCTCTTCCTGCGTACCGGCGTTGTTGAACACCACGTCAGAGGCGCTAATACGATCGGCATCGGTAATCTGCTGGGCAATGCGACGACGAACATCAGCCTCGTCAAAGCCAGAAGCAACGGCACGCTCGATGCGAAGCTCAAGCGGAGCCAAAACGCCAATGACCACGTCAGCAGAATAGGCAAGGGACGTTGAGCGATTCTTGAACACGGAGTATTCAACCACTACGGCCTCGCAGCCAGCCGCCTCAAGCTCGGCGATACGATCGGTGAAAACCTCCTCGATGCGCGGCATCATGATGCGGTTGAGCTTGCGGGTGTCAGCTGCATTCGCAAAGGCCTTTTTCGCCAAGGCGGAACGGACGATCTCACCGTTTTCATCAAAGACATCGTCGCCAAAAGTCTCACGAACCTCTTCCTTGACGGTGTCCCACTTATGGATATCGTGGCCAACCTTGTCAAGGTCGATAAATTCAAGGCCCTGCTCGACCAAAGCCTTGCTCGCGGTAGACTTACCTGCGCCCATGCCTCCAATGACAAACAGCTGCTTCATCAATAGACCTCCTCGATCACGCCGCCACCCAAAACGGTAGATCCCTCATAAAAGACCGCGAATTGACCAGGTGCCGTAGCAGACTGAGGCGAAGCCAGCCTTACCATCACCCGGCAATTCGATGCAGGCTCAATGATACACGGACACGCGCCGCTTCGGTACCTCAGTTTCACTTCGGCCTCAATGGAATCGGCAAGCCCCGAAATCGCCTGCCACGCCACATCACGCACAATCAGCTTTGAAACGCGCGCCGCATCCGCATCGCCAATGTACAGCTCGTTAGCGCAGGCGTTCTTTCCGGTCACGTAATACGGAACAGGCCCGGCCACGCCAATTCCCTTACGCTGCCCAACCGTGTAGTCAACTAGTCCGGTATGTTCACCCACCACCGCACCATCAAGCAGGATAGGGCCGGGAGACGCAACCACGCCATAGCGAGCAAGCAACTCGCGATACCCACGCGGGGCAAAGCAGATATCCTGGCTCTCGGCCTTCTCCGCCATCTTTGCCATACCAAGGCCACGAGCCATCTCGCGTACCTGACCCTTGCTCAGCTCGCCCAAGGGCAGCATCAAACGCGAGAGCTGTTCCTGGGAAAGGCAGCTCAACATGTAGCTCTGATCCTTTGCCGTATCGCGCGCCGCCGCTACTGCAAAACGCCCGTTTTCCCCGTTATGCACAACACGCGCATAGTGCCCCGTGGCAACATAGTCGCAGCCAAGCTCATCGGCCACAGCCAAAAGCTCGGCGATCTTGGCATCGGGGTTGCACCCCACGCAAGGGCTCGGAGTAAGACCCGATGCATAGGCTTCAACAAAAGGCCTGATCACACGCCGCTCAAACAAATCAACACTCCACCGAACGACATGCTCTACACCAAAACGATCGCAAACCGCCTGCGCATCAGCAAGCAGCGACGAAGTGCCCTCATCCTCCACAAAAACGCAGGTCACGCCAAGCACCTCGAAGCCCTGGCTTTGCAGGATGTGAACAGCCACCGAGCTGTCAAGCCCACCGCTCATCCCCAAAACTATGCGCTTATTGTCATGTGCCAACGAGAGCTCCTTGCTCTAATCTTTGACTGCGAAGGTAAGCGTGCTGCGCTCGCGGGAAAACGCCGTGCGCCGCGTATCGTACCTGTCATTCTACAAAAGAAGCGAGGCCCCAAAGGACCTCGCTTTCGAAAGACAAGCTTATAGGCTAAAGCTTATTCAGCAGCAACCTCTGCCTCAGCGGGCTTCTCTGCCTTCTTGCGCTTTGCCGGCTTCTCCTCAGCCTGGATGGACTCGTCAACTTCGATCTCGAAGCCGAGCTCCTCAGCTGCAGCCTTCATGGACAGGGAGATGCGACGACGCTCTGCGTTGATCTCCATGACCTTGACCTTGACGTCTGCGCCGGCCTTGACAACCTGTGCCGGGGTGTCGATGTGGCGACCAGCCATCTCGGAGATGTGAACCAGGCCCTCGATGGAGTTGCCAAGCTCGATGAATGCACCGAACGGAACGATCTTGGTGACCTTGCCGTCAACGATGGTGCCAACCGGGTAGGACTCGACGAGCTTCACCCACGGATCCTCGGTGGTCTGCTTGAGGCCGAGGGAGATGCGCTCGCGGTTGAGATCGACGTCGAGAACCTGGACCTCGACCTCCTGGCCGACCTTGACGACCTCGGAGGGATGGTTGACGTGGTTCCAGCTGAGCTCGGAGATGTGAACCAGGCCGTCGATGCCGCCAAGGTCCACGAATGCGCCGAAGTCCACGATGGAGGAAACATTGCCCTTGAGGCGCATACCCTTGGTGAGCTTGGAGAGAATCTCGGCGCGCTCGTTCTTGCGGCCCTCCTCCAGCAGCACACGGCGGGAAAGAACAACGTTGTTGCGGTTGCGATCCATCTCGAT
>JAFXIM010000181.1 GCA_017533165.1 Eggerthellaceae bacterium | reverse complement strand
TGTCGATACCCTGAAGGTACATGAGCCCAGCCTGCTCGAGGCTTACATCAGACGGCAGCTTGATAACTTCGAAACCACCCTTTTCGTTGCTGCCTAAGGGCGTCTTTTCGTACATGGTGTAGCCAGAAGACTGCAGGGAGCTCATGATGTCCTGATCACCCATGGAAAGAAGAGGGGCAATTGCGGGAAGATCGAGGGCAACGTCGCGAGTGATGTTGGCCTCAAGAGCCTCCTGCTGTCGCTGGGGCTCTCCAATTACGGCGTTAGCGTAGCCCAAAAAGATAGCACCGCCAATGAGGCAGGCCGCAACGACCGGTACGAGCATTTTTGCCTTAAGGGAGCGTGGCGGGTCAAGGGGTCTGAGAAGAGCACTTCCGTCGGGGTAGACCACCGCCTGTTCTTCGCCCGATAAGTTGTTGTTTCGTGATGGCATTGTGGACTCCTGAAGGTTTGGTGAACAACTGAGATTATATCATTGCCGCGCATGCGCTACTTTGATAGCATACATTCGTCCCATGGGGGAGTAGCTGGCATATATATGCGGTACGTTCAACATCGTGGCGGCCTACAGTATGTTGACGGTTCGTCTGGCGTACCTTAAATTGCGAGACTCATGGCGTAGCTTGTTTTGAACGTGTGCTTTCAATCGGGCTACGCCATGAGTCTTTTTTTATGCAGGCTAAGCTCTTTAATCGAGATAGTGCAAGAAGGAGCAATAGTGGATTTGTCAATATTTGCAACGCCGGAAGCGTGGATCAGCCTTCTGACCCTGATCTTCCTCGAGATCGTCCTGGGTGTTGATAATCTGGTGTTCATTTCGATTACAACCGATCGACTTCCCAAAGAAAAGCAACACCTGGGCCGTAAACTTGGTCTTGCGGGTGCGCTCGTTATGCGTATTGTCTTCTTGTGCTTCGCATCTTACTTGGTCCACATGACAACGCCTTTGTTCCACATCGATCTGGGCTTCTTCGAGCATGGTTTCTCCATGCGCGACTTGGTGTTGCTTCTTGGCGGCGCATACCTAATTTACAAGGGTATTACTGAGGTTCGAGAGGTTTTGTCCCTTTCCGAGATCAAGTCTGAGACGAGTGCCGAGCACAAGGCCTCCCGCCAGCTTGGCCTCCCTCAGGCCATTGCCACCATTATGGTGATGGACCTCGTGTTTTCCATTGACTCTGTCATCACGGCGGTTGGCTTAGCGGAGCATCTTATCATTATGATCATCGCCGTTATGGTGGCTGTGATCATCATGATGGTGTTCATCGATCCCATTTCCAACTTCATTAACAGCCACCCGCAGATGAAGATCTTGGCTCTCGTCTTTATCGTTGCAATTGGCGTTCTGCTCGTTCTGGATTCCATGGCCATTCATTCTGGCATCGAGGTCCTTGATATGCATATGGAGAAGCTCATGGTGTACTTCGCCATGGTCTTCTCGATTATCCTCGAGCTCATCCAAATGAAGTACCTTTCCAATCTTGAAGCGTGGCGTCTCGAGCAGGGTGAGATAGTCCTCCCGGCTGAAGATGGCGCAATCACTGCAATTGATGCTGAAAACAAATCTGAGATCGGATCGATCTCAGATAAGGGTGAGGCTTAAAGCCTGAGCCTGATATGAGCGAGAGAGGCCCTTAGTTTATTCAAGGACCTCTCCGTATAGCTTCTTGCATTCTTCGGAAACGATAAAACGCGCTGCCTTCGGAAGCATGCGAATGGTGAAAGGTGTCGTCAGGCTGGTGACTTCACCATCGTATTGCACCTGAAGAGGTGGATCGGCTTCTACAGTCACCTTGCATCCGCGATGGATCTCGAGCGCGTCTGTGCGATTGGGATATCCACCCGATCTGTCAAGCAGGCCGGCAACCAGGGCGGGAATAAGGCCAAACGCGTCTTTTGCTTTGAGGATGGCAATGTCGAAGACGCCGTCACGCGGCAGGTTCTCGTGAACAACCGAGATGTCGAACTGGATTTTCGAGAAGTTGATCATCAGAACGCCAACGCCTTCGCTTTCAATACGCTTGCCGTCGATGTCGATGATGTACTTAGAGAACTGGGGCGTGGGGTTGGCAAGGGCGGCTGTGAAATAGGCAAGTGGGCCGAGGAGCTTCTTAGAAGGGGCGGCCCCTTTCATGATGGTTGCGTCGTAGCCGGCGCCAGCCATAACGCAAAAACCAAAGGTCTCACCTGAGGCCAACTCGATTTCACCAAGGTCGAAATCGAGCGTGGACATATCACGCGTAAGCTTGGCGAGCGCATGAGGCTCAGTCGGCGAAGCAAGATTGATTGCGAGAAGATTTGCCGTTCCTGCGGGGAAGGGTAGAATGGGAACGCCGCTGTTGCGAAGCTCGTAGGCGACGGTTGCCACGGTGCCATCTCCGCCGCTGGCGATAACGGCATCGAAATCCTTTGCGTCGCTGAGGAATCTACGCGTATCAGAAGAGCCGTCGGTCGATCGAATGACGACTTCATCACCATCTTGGACAATATTTCGAATATAGTCATGAATAGCTCCGTCTCCGTATCCGGAGATCAGATTGTTGATGACGAGTAGTTTCACGGGTATCCTTTCACTCGGTATCTTGATGGTACTACAAACGAGTTGCAATGGAAGTAAGGATCATCTTGCAGTACATATCTAATCAGGAAGAGTTCGAGGCGTTCATTGACCGAGCTCGCTCTTCTTCGGTGCTTGCCATCGATACTGAGTTTCTTCGAGAGAAAACCTATTATGCAAAACTCTGTCTTTTGCAGATGGCCACTGATACTGAGGTTGTCATCGTTGATCCTTTCTCCGTCAAGAACATCAAGTGCCTCTCTGTTCTGTTTGATAACGACTCTATCGTAAAGCTGTTTCATGCTGGTGGTCAGGATTTGGAGATCCTGTACCGCGAGGTCGGTGTTTTGCCTAAGCCCATTTTTGACACCCAGGTGGCTGCTGCGCTTTTGGGACACACCCTGCAGATCGGTTATGCCGCATTGGTTCATTCCGTATGCGGCGTAGCTCTGAAAAAGACGGATTCGTTTACCGATTGGTCCCAAAGGCCGCTGTCGGATTCCCAGATCACCTATGCAGCTGATGATGTGATCTATCTTCCGGAGATGTATGCCAGCATGCGCTCTCGTTTGGAAGAGAAGGGGCGCCTTGCATGGCTTGACAATGATTTTGCCGAGCTTACCGACCCTTCCAACTACCAGGAAGATCCGCGTTTGCGTTATAAGCGTCTGAAGCGTGTAGCCTCTCTTTCTCGCAGGCAGCTCTCTGCTGCGCGCGAGCTTGCTGCGTGGCGTGAGCTTGAGGCCCGGCGTCGCAACATTCCGCGCAAGTGGGTTCTCACTGATGAGCAGATCGTCGAGGCGTGTAAACGTGATGCCCGTAGCATTGACGAGCTCTTCATGGTGCGCGGAATGAAGGATCGCCTTTCAACGCGAGATGCGCGCATGGTTGTCAAGCTAATTTGCACTGGAATGGATTTGCCCGCAGAGGAATGGCCCGAATACGATAGAAGCACCAAGAATGAGCCGAACGTCGATGCCGAGCTCGATCTCATGACCTCACTCGTGCGTTTGCGAGCGAAGGAGAACGACATCGCCATGCAAACATTGGCGAGCCACAACGATCTCTGTAACTTGGCTCGCGGTCACTATGACGACGTCGACGTAATGAGAGGGTGGCGAAGGGCAATCGTTGGCGAGGAGCTTCAGGACCTTCTCGATGGAAAGATACGGTTAAGCCTCATGGGTGGAACGCTTGTTGTTGAACGCGTTCAGTGATCAATAGCCTCACGTACTCCGAAGCTTGCAGATGACCGTCGCCTTACGGCAAGTGTGTTGCTATATCAAGGTACGCCCATGTATCAGCCAACCGTACGCCTGTCTGGTATAATTAGTTTGAAACAAGCAAGTCAGCGTATTAGGAGCGATAGACATGAGTTATTGGACATTCATCATTCTTACCTTGGCCATTGGTGCTATCGCCACTTGGCGCGTTAATTCCGCGTTGAAGAAGTACTCCAAGGTTGCCAGCGCAAGTGGATTTACCGGCGCTCAAATGGCACACGCTATGCTTTCTGCTCATGGCGTGTCCGGCGTTCGCGTGTACAGCGGCGCAGAGGGCCAGGATCACTTTGACCCGCGGTCTAATTCAATTTCTCTATCACCGAGCGTTTACAACGGTCGCAGCATTACGGCTATGGCCACCGCTTGTCATGAGGTTGGTCATGCTTGCCAGTTTGCCCAAGGTTACGCGCCTATGAAGATTCGTGGTGCCTTGGTTCCCGCTGTTAACCTCGCCTCTAACGCATGGATCTTCCTTCTTATGCTTGGCATCTTCCTCTACGTTAACGAGCTTGTCTTACTTGCCATCGTTATGTATGCGGCGGTGGTGCTTTTTCAGCTGGTCACTCTCCCTGTCGAGTTTGATGCTTCGAGGCGCGCTATGAAGTACCTGACCAACGCAGGTGCAGCTCAGGTTGAACTGACTGCATCGTCTAAGGTCCTGCGTGCCTGTGCCTTTACATATGTGGCTGCTGCGCTCACCTCTATTTTGCAGCTGTTGTGGCTTCTCGGTCAGCGCCAGGAGTAAGGCTGCACCGTTATGCCTGCTGAGTCCTACCAAAGGGATCGAGATGACTCATCTGCATTGAGCGTTTCGGCTGCCATGGCTTTGGCGAAGGGAGCCCTTGAGTCGGTTACTGTGCGCATGGTGGGCGAAGTCTCCGAGCTGTCGAACAAGGCGGGGTACAAGGCTGTCTACTTCACCATTAAGGACAAGTCGGCCTCTTTGCCCTGCATGATGTGGAACAATCGCTATCTCGCATCAGGCGTGAGCTTGAGCGTTGGCGCGCTCGTGGAGATTACGGGTCGTTTTACGCTCTATGCAGCTAAGGGAAGGATGAACTTCGAGGCCTTTTCCCTGTCTTTGGCGGGAGAGGGAAAGCTGCGTATGCAGGTGGCGGAACTCGCGAAAAAGCTGCAGGCTGAGGGATTGATGGAACCTTCGCGTAAAAGGGCTTTGCCCGCATATCCGCTAGCGATAGGTTTGGTCACTTCTCCTCGTGGCGCAGCCGTGCATGACGTCCTTCGCACGCTACGTAGGCGCTACCCGATGGCACAGGTCATGTTGGCAGGCGTGCCCGTCGAGGGCGCTCAGGCGCCACGATATCTTCAGGAGGGCATACGCTGCGTAGTGCAGCATGGGGCTGAGGTGGTCCTTGTCGTTCGTGGCGGAGGCTCCTTCGAGGACCTGATGCCCTTTAATGACGAAGGCTTGGCGCGCTGCATCGCCTCTTGTTCCGTACCTGTGGTTACCGGTATCGGACATGAGCCCGACACCTCTATTGCTGATATGGTGGCTGATGTTCGTGCATCTACGCCTACTGCTGCTGCGGAGGCGGTTGCCCCCGATCAGGCCAGCATCTCGGCTCAGGTAGATTCATGCGCGCAACGCTTGTCGTCGCGTCTTTTGTCGCGTATAGAGCGATCGCAGCTCCACCTTGATCGCGTATTGGCACGCGATCTCTTCTCCCGCCCGGAAAGCGTGTTTTCGTCATATGCTCTTATGTTCGATGACCTTGCGTCTCGTTTGCCCCTTGCTATTCCACGAGCTCTTGAAAGAGACCGAATTCTTCTCGATAGCAAAGAGGATCGTCTGTATCGGGTGATGCCGAATCTGTTTTCGCGCCACCGTGCTAGCATCGAAGCGGTTTCTGTCCGTTTAGACAGGGGCATTAAGGATGCGCTCGAGTGCAGGAAGCGTCAAATTGCACTAACCGCATCGCGTCTTAATGACCTTTCGCCACTTGCGGTAATAGCCCGCGGCTACGGTATGGCAAGGGATGCGGATGGGCGCCTCGTCAAATCAATTGACGATATTTCGGCGGGGGATGAGTTCACTTTGCAGTTAAGTGACGGCGAAGTCGTTTCGCATGTGTTGTCGACCAATCGTGTCGATACTGGTGTCTACAATTTGAAGGAGTTGTTATGAGCGAGAACCCGCGTCCGGTAGAGGAGCTGAGCTTTCGCGAAGCTATGACAGAGTTAGATTCTATCGTGAGCGTTTTGGAGAGCAATTCGCTTGAACTCGAGCAGAGTCTTGTCAGTTATGAGCGCGGAGTGACGCTCCTGCGTTCTATGAAGCAGCGCCTTGATGCCGCAGAGCAGAAAGTGGTAGTTCTCATGGGCGAGTTTGAGTCGGGACCCGACGATACCGCTCGTGATGCAAACCTGTCTTAAACAAAACGACTATTGAGGAAAACAGGGAGAGGTGCACCATGCAAAAGGATGATTGTCTGTTTTGTAAGATCGCTCGAGGGGATATTCCCTCGACAAAGGTGTATGAAGACGAGAGGGTCCTTGCTTTCGAGGACATCAGCCCCATGATGCCGGTTCATACCCTGATCATCCCCAAGAACCACTACGACAACATCGCCGACAACGTGTCTCCTGAAGATCTCGTGGCAGTGTTTGGTGCTGTTCAGAAGGTGGCAGAGGCAAAGGGCATTGTGGAAGAGGGCTTTAGAACGCTTGCTAACACCAATGATCATTCTTGTCAGTCCGTCCACCATCTGCATGTCCACGTTCTTGGAGGTGCGCAGATGAATGACGGCAATCCTTCGCTTGCGTAGCGGTTCGTTTCCATTCGCCGAATCAGGCATGGGTACGGTAACAGGCTTTCGACTATCAGCCTAAAATTAACTAATTGAATGTTGAGGAGGCAGATCGTTGAACGTACTGGTAATCAATGCAGGATCATCTTCCTTAAAGTATCAGCTCATTAACGTTGAGCGTCAGGAAGTACTCGCTAAGGGCATATGTGAGCGCGTTGGCTCAGATGATGCTTTCCATAAGCATGGTCTGAGTGGCGCTTCTCAACTTGATCACGTACCCATGCCCAATCATGATGCGGCCATGGGCTTGGTTCTTAAGGCGCTCATTTCCGGACCAACAAAGGCGATCGAGTCTTTGGATGAAATCGATGCTGTTGGTCATCGTGTAGTTCAGGGTGGTAGGTACTTCGACCGTTCGGTTCGCATTGACGATGACGTCATCGCGAAGATTGACGAGCTTGCAGAGCTTGCGCCGTTGCATAACAAGGCTGCTCTCATGGGCATCTATGCTTGTCAAAGCCAAATGCCGGGCAAGCCTATGGTCGCGGTTTTTGACACGTCCTACTTCCAAACCTTGCCGCCTAAGGCGTACATGTATCCTTTGCCTTACGATCTATATGAAAAGTACGGCATCCGAAAGTACGGCGCTCATGGCACTTCTCATCGCTATATCGCTCAGCGTGCCGCTGACTTTTTGGACGAGTCCTTGGATGATCTTAAGTTGATTACTTGCCATCTTGGAAACGGTTGCTCAATGTCGGCAATCGACCATGGTGTGGCGGTTGACACGTCAATGGGCCTGACGCCTCTCGATGGTCTTATGATGGGATCGCGCTGCGGTGCCATCGACCCCGCCATCGTCCCCTTCGTGATGGAACATGAGGGCCTTACTTCCGCTGAGATGAACGACCTTTTGAACAAGAAGTCGGGTCTGCTCGGTATCTCCGGCTTGTCAAATGACCTGCGTGCCATACGAGAGGCTTCCGAGGCAGGGCACGAGCTTTCCCAGCTTGCCTATGATATGTACTCGCACTCCGTAAAGAAGTACATTGGGCAATACATTGCCGTCATGGGTGGTGTCGACGCCATTGTGTTGACGGCTGGCGTTGGTGAGAACTGCGACAAGATGCGCCGTATGATTTTTGCGGGCCTGCAGCCCTTGGGCATTGTTCTCGATCGAGAGAAGAATCGCCTGACTAAAGGAGAGCGCGAGATTTCCACGGATGATTCCCAGGTTCAGATTCTCGTCATTCCCACTAACGAGGAGTACATGATCGCGCGTGATACCTACGAGATCCTTCACGAAGGCATGTAGTGCCGATCGAGATTCTTCGCATACAACAGAAGGGCTTCCGCTGTGGAAGCCCTTCTTGCTATTCGTGTTTGCCGTAAGCTATTTGGCTTGTGCCTGCACGCAAGTAATGGTAACTACGCCTACGATGTCATCAGCGGAGCATCCACGGGAAAGATCGTTTACCGGGGCAGCAAGACCCTGAGTGATCGGTCCGTATGCTTCGGCCTTCGCAAGCCGCTGAACGAGCTTGTAGCCAATGTTTCCCGCGTCTAAGTCGGGGAAGATGAGTACGTTGGCCTGCCCGGCAACTTGAGATTGAGGTGCCTTTGCCTTGCCAATTTCGGGGACGATGGCAGCATCGAGCTGAAGTTCGCCATCAAGCGCAATATCGGGGTCGAGCTCCTTTGCCAGAGCCGTTGCCTTGACAACCTTGAACGCATCGTCGTTTTTTGCGGAACCATAAGAGGAGTGGGAGATCATTGCAACCTGAGGCTCGGTGCCAACGAGGGTTTTCCAGGATTTGGCGGAGTTGACGGCGATATGAGCGAGGCGCTCCGCGTCCGGTTGCACTTCCAGTCCGCAATCTGAGAAGAGGAAGGTGCCGTTTTCTCCGAGATCGCAGTCGGGTACGATCATGATGAAGAAGGAGCTGACCAGCTTAACGCCGGGTGCGGTTTTGAGAATTTGAAGACACGGGCGCAACACATCGCCTGTAGAGTGGCAGGCACCAGCGACCATGCCGTCGGCACGACCGGTTTTTACCATCATTACACCGAAGTACAGGACGTTTTCAATCAGCTCAAAAGCCTGTTCAAGGGTCATCCCCTTTGCCTTACGCGTTTCATACAGAAGATTGGCGAGTTCTTCGCGAATCTCGGATGTCGACGGATCGATGATCTCCGCACCTTCGAGATGATACCCGCTTGCTTTTATCTCATCGGCATTTCCCAAGACAATGACCTTGGCGATGTCCTGCTCGATGATCTTTTCCGCTGCCTGCAGGGTCCTCGCGTCCTTGCCTTCGGGAAGGACAATGGTTTGCTTGCTGGCTTTGGCCCGTTCGATCATGGTTTGAAGAAATGAACTCATCGGACTCCTTTCCATGAGGGATCTGTATGAGAAAAGAGTAGATGATGAGCGAACAAAGCACTGCGCCAAAGGAGATATTGGCTGAATTATTCGGTTTGTATGATTACGGCGTAACTTGCACGTAGTTAATCTTCAAACAGATAAAATACTGTGGATTGCAAAACGTTTGAAAGGTGCCTAATGGCCGTTAATTACATTGACTTCAAGGATGTTCGAGCTGAAGACTATGACGCTTTGGTTGTCGGAAGCGGTTTTGCCGGGAGCGTCTGCGCTCGTGAGCTTGCTGAGCGTTCAGGCCTTCGAGTTCTTATCAATGAAAAACGCCCCCACATCGGTGGCAACATGTATGACGAAAAGGACGATGCGGGTATTTTGGTGCACCGTTACGGGCCGCACATTTTCCATACCAATGACCAGCGCGCCTTCTTTTACCTGAGGCGTTTTGGCGGATGGACCAGCTATCAGCACAGGGTTCTCGCCGACTGGTACGGTACCTACATGCCCGTCCCCTTTAATAAGACCTCTATGGAGATTGCCTTTGGCAAGGAGAAGGCCGCCGGCCTCATCGAAAAGCTCATTGATGTCT
>JAFXIM010000021.1 GCA_017533165.1 Eggerthellaceae bacterium | reverse complement strand
CATCCCTTCATGAAAGTCGATCAGATCAACCTGCTGGTGATTGACGATGGGGTAGAAATCACTTACAGACTTGAACCTGCCGGCTCCGACCGCATCCCCCGCGTGATGGTCTGTCTTGACAGGGAATCTAATCGACTTGAGGAGACTTAGCGCATGACTGCCGTCGCTCTTCATACAACACGATTGCCGTAGTTGGCGCCAGCATAGCCAAGTACCCAACAAGGGTTAGATAAACAACCGGGTTTTCGTCAAAAGAGATGTTCAGCAAGCCTATGAGCGCCCAGCAACTCGCAATCAAGGGAAGCCATGCGGAAGAGAGGGCTTGAGGCGGTGTTTCAGGCTTCGTCATGGGATCACCTTCCTCTTTCCGGCGCTTGAGCGCCTGCCCATTTGAGGGCATCGAGGGCGTCCTGGATGCAATTAGCCTGATAGGTGTTCAATCCTCCATCGGGCGAGGGCATTTCTGCGAGCGGGATTGCGTAGCAAAAGTGGCAGTTGCGAGTGACGTAGAAGCCGAGTATTCCCCACCCAGACGTTTCGTCTGTTGTTATGAAGTCGATAATGCAGGCTTCTTCTCCTGTGTTGGCGTCAATGCCAGCCCACGGCGTTTCGAACCACTGCCATTCGCTGAAATCGATATCTTCAAGAACAAAGCGTTCGGCGATAGCCTTGTACAGGTGTCGTTCGCGCGCCACTTCCCTATCGCTATAGTGATTGTTCGGATAACCCTTCGCCTTGAGTTCTGCTTGAACTTCGTTCCAACGAAGAAACTCATCGAAGAGCCATGCCGTTGAATTGCGAAGAGCTTCCTCATATTCGGGTGCACTTTTACGCATGGGTCTCACCTCGCTTGATTGAGCGGAGCCGATGTGCGACCTGAAACCGACGGCTTAAGGCCGCATCAGCGTGTCCAGGCTCTGTTATCTGTCGATGGATGTAATCTGATTGAGTCATGCGTAGTCCCATCAGCATGACGACTCCTTAAGGTTGCCGATACGTCAATCTTGCACAGATTCCCCGAAATCGCTTTGACGTATCGGCGCTCCTCTTTGTCGATGAAGAGGGTTAGCTCGCTTTGAGAAGCGGATGCCCCTTCTCCTCATAGAGCTTGTCAACCAGCTGAATCCGCTCCCCAATCCATTTCATGACCGGCACCGCCATGCTGTTACCGAGCGCCTTATAGCGCCTGCTGTCTGGGCATTTGTCAGCGGGTTTTCCGTTCCACTCAATGAGGGTCCAGTCATCTGGGAATCCCTGAAGCCGTTCGCATTCAACCGGCATCAAGCGACGTACGACGGTCCTGAAACTAGGTTCTGGACTTGCGGCTGGGACAAGGGGAGACTTCTCGTAAGTGATGACTTTCCCCTCGCTGACATATTGCGAGCCGACGCCCTTCCCATCCCTTGCGCAAAGTGCTCCTACGTATTCGCGGTTGTTGGAGGCGCAGAAGGACTCATCGAAGAGGATGGGGGGATTTTTGTGCTGTCGTGCCGTTTGGGATGGACATAGACCTTCCATCACCGCTGCATTCGTCTGCCCGGAGTCCATGACAAACGGCTCGCATGTTCTTCCCGTGTATTCGTGGATGTCTGCAGAAGTCATCTGGCATACCGCGTGGTTGTCCATGGCCGTCAGGGTGTAGCAAAGTTCCTCGGAGAAGCCAGTGCCGTTGCCGCCGTTTTCTGGCTTTCGCCCGATGATGTTGCCAACTAGGGCATACGCAGGCGGAGGGGGAGCTTGCTCGTGGATGAGAGGGGTGTTGTTTCCGCCTGTTCCGTAGAGAGCGGTGATGGTCGGGCACGTATCCATGGGCCCTTTGACCCTCGCATCTTTGCCGTGATTCTCATAGAGATCGAGGGTTCCCGTTATGCAGCTGCTTGCTTCTCGAGTGCGCTCTCGAGCTGTTTCGGCAAAGGCTTTCCGCGCTTCCTGGCTCGAGTGATAACTCCCAAGCAAGCTCTCGCGCTCAAAGAGTACCGCTGCGGCGCATCGCGGATCAGAATGGCCGACAAGAAAGACACGTCTGCGTCGTTGGGCCACTCCGAAAAATTGCGCGTCCAGCACTCGCCATGCGAGCGAATACCCGCAGTTCTCCAGTTCCCCTTGGAGGGTAGCAAAAGCCCGTCCTTTGTCCTGAGACAGAACGCCGGGGACATTTTCCCACACGCACCAGGTGGGTTTAACTTCTCGTACAGCTCGCACGTACTCGAGCATGAGAGCACTTCGTTCATCCATGAGACCGGTTCTGGGTCCTGCGACTGAGAACGCTTGGCAGGGGCTTCCGCCCACGATGAGGTCAATGTCTCCATGGTAAGACCTCCAATCGATGATGGATATGTCACCGAGGTTAGGCACGCTTGGGAAACGTTTCGCCAGCAGCTGGGAACAGAAGGGGTCTATCTCCGAAAAGGCGACGGGTTCAAAGCCCAGTGGCTCCCATGCAACGGAGGCTGCCTCAATCCCTGAGAATAGGCTGATGTATCGCATGATGCTCACCTCGTTACTCAGCGCTCTCGATCAACAGAGCGGCGCCCGCCCGTCTTCGGCTGATCCGCTCGCTCTTCCTGTTTGTGGGAAGCGATGTTCTCTGCTTTTGCTTCCCGCTCTTCCTTCGCTCTCACGTAGCCGTTCAGGGCAGCGAGGGGGTCGACCAAACCAGGAATTTCTGCTTGCTCCTCCTGCACGAGACGCAGCAGGTCGACAGGTGTGAAGAACTCTCCCCTGCCATTCTCTCCCCTGAACCAAGCGCCGTATTGTGAATAGACATCGCCGTCGTTATTCCAGTCATGCATCTCGGTTTCAAAGGGGCTCACTTGGGAATAGCGATCGCCGTCTTTAAAGCGGATCTGGTAGTCAGTTTTCTTGTCATCGAACGGGAGGTTTAGGTCATATGGACCGTAACCTTTTTTCCATCCCGATACGTTGATGGTAAGCATTCTTGTTCACCTCGGTGGTTATAATGTTTCTGTAGGATCGTGACCGCGCCCTGTGTTCCCGTCTTTGGCGCGGCCACGTTTCTCGTCGGCCGGTACGCCGCTACTCCTCAACTACTTGCGGCGTACGGGCTTATTCTTCGGTCTTTCGAGGCGTCATGAACTCCAGCTCGTCCACGATGACCTCGTGCTTGCTGCGCTTGCTGCCGTCTTCCATCTCCCACTGGCTCCAGCGGAGTCGGCCGTTAATGGACACCTTCGTACCCTTTACGAGGTACTCAGAAAGGGCTTCAGCGCGATTGCCGAACAGGGTGCAGTCGATGAAGTTCGGGATTTCCTCCCACTCCTCGCTGTCAGGCTTGCGACGGCGCTCGTTGAAGGCCAAGCCGAAGCCGAGGACGGCCATGTCGCTCTGCGTGCGGCGCAGCTCAGCGTCACGGGTGAGGTTGCCGCTCAGATTGATGCTGTTGATGGTCATTTTGGGTACCTCTTTCTCTATGTTGTCATCTATGAGTCCCATCCGCTCAAAGACGGAAGTTGGGATTGAGGGAAGGGCTAGCGCTCAGGTTCAGCACGTTTAACCTCATGGGCTGGTTCCTTAGGGGTCTGCTGTTTCTCCTGTACGCGGTCCTTGGCTTCCTGCTTGAGGTCGTCTAGAGCCGGGTAGTCTGCTTCTAATTCATTCAGGAAGTTCGCGTCGAACTCCAGTTGCTTATCGGAAGGCACGTAGACTTTCGTATCCTCTGCGGGTGCGAACAGATCGGGGTATTCCTCT
>JAFXIM010000180.1 GCA_017533165.1 Eggerthellaceae bacterium | reverse complement strand
GTGCAACCTTCGCCGTGTCCGCAGCCTCGACGCTGACTAACCCGAAAGGACGTGACTACAATGACGAAGTACGCGCTTCTCGTTGACTACACCTACTTCTCCGGCAACCATGCCGCTGAGATCGCCTGCAAGGAAGAGCTGGGTCTCCCGCTCAACCAGTTCGGCATCAAGGAAGTCCAGGTTGGCCCGTTCAAGAAGGGCGAGGGCAACGACGGTGACGCTTGGGAATGGTTCTACGTTCCCTGCCCCACCTCCATCTTCTCCGAGCACTGGGGAGAGGGCGGCGACAAGGCCGGTCAGCGCCCGCTGGCTGTCCAGGTCGAGGAGTCCGCATCCATGTACTACGGTACCCTGGAGGACATGATCGCCAAGATGGCAGAGTTCGATCGTCCGATGGTTCTCTGGCAGCTCTAAGCTCTAGGTTCTAACCTGTTACGGCGTCCTGGGTCGTCGGCCGAAAGGCCGGCGCCCGGGGTGCCGGGAATAGCAAGTTACAAGGAGGCTATTATGAATCGTGAAGAGTTCTTCGCTCTCGACGCTGTCGACGCTGCTGCATTCCTGAACGAGCGTCTTGCTGAGGGTATGACCGAGGCTCAGGCCATCGAGGCTGCTGGCGTTACCAAGGCAGAGCTCATGAAGGCTCAGATCTTCTGCGTGAAGGGCAAGTTCATCGCTCGCGCATGGGCTGGCTACACTTCCACGAAGCGTACCGGCAACGAGGCTGGCGACACCGGCATCGGCGTTGGCGACTCCGACCCGTCCAAGGGCTATCAGGGCGTCTAAGTCGAATCTTGGCTGCTACGCTTAGGTCCGTCCACGAAAGTGGGCGGACCTTTTGCGTTATAGGCGGATATGTGCGCTTATAGTCTTGCGGCGTAAGCGTCAAGCACCGCGAGAATGGAGCTCCACTCTTCGTTTCCTGCATGTGCATATCGATTGCAAAGGTCAAGACAGCCTGCTGCCTGGAATCGAACAATGGCTTCTGCTTGCTGCTGAGTGCATGACGCTTTAAGGGCGGTGGAGGTTACGAATTGACGGTCGTTGAAGGCGATGAGGCGCTCAATGATAATTGAAGTCAATTCTGAATCCGTGAACACGATTCGATAGCGATCGCTGTTGAGAACGTATTCGCAGAAAGGTGCCAGCAACGAGCTAAGCTGCCCTTCCGAGCCGATGCCCAGATATCGAAAGACGGCAAAAATCTCGGATAACGCATCATCAATTGAGGCGACAAGAGCTTCGAACGTGTTGTTGTAATGACGGTAGAACGTGTTGCGTCCAATTCCTGCTGTTTCGGACAGCATGGTGACGGAGATGGACGTGAAAGAGTGGGTCTTTAGCAGCTCAAGCAACGAACCCTTGATGAGGCTCTTTGTGTACAAAGAGCGTCGATCCGAATTGCTTGCCGCATCCTTTTGCATGCCAAAGCCCCCCTTCGCAGCAACACTAGGCAAATGGTCGCCAACTTATCTCCTGTACATATCGTAGCAAAACAGGCACTTGAGACAAATTAGAACAAATCAACCCAGAGTGTTCCGCATTATCTAAACGGATCGGTTTCACGCACTGCTTTCAGTAAACTTAGCCCATCGTTCAACGAGAAGGAGACCTATTATGGCAACTGAAGCAGAGATCCGCGCTGAAATCGAAGAGCTCGGCCGCCTTACCGAGGATCAGGAGAACATCCTTTACAACATCGCTCTTAAGCAGGATGAGCTCGGCAGGCAGTCGACTAACCTTTTGCTGAGCAAGGTTGAAGGCAGCCCCGTTTACCAACCCATGATCGAGCGCGAGTACCTTACCTATGAGGTATTTAATCATGGCGGAAAGAACCCCATTGCATGCCTCTACGTTACTCTGAAGGGCCTTCGTTATTGCATCATGTTCTCCGACGAGCTTTCGTCTCGTCGCATGCTCAACCCGGCAGGTGCCTCTTGGGAGAGCACTGAGAAGAATCGCAAGTATACTGAAGAGCTCAGGGCAAAGCGAGAGGCTGCAGCTGAGTAGTCTATGCGGCTCGTAGCTACGGATTCGTACTCTGTTGAATAGAAGATTGAAGAGGGTTCGCGATGCGCGAATCCTCTTCGGCTTGACAGAGTGTCGATTTGCGCATAACGCATGTGCGGGCAGCCCGTCTAAGGGCTTGCCTTAAGTCTAAGAGAGTTGACCGCATGAGTACTCTTTTGGGGAATACAAAGAAAAGCATCAAACCACGGAGAGATAGCATGGGCGTAAGCTTGGGCGTAAACCTGTCAAAGGACACCTCAAAACTTGAGGTGTGTTTTGGCGGCTTCGCACCAACGGCGATGAACGTAGGCTTTGCGCTTGACGAGGTAGTGGAAGCATCTGAAGCCCGTATTCGCGATTACAAGATTGCTCGCGAGAAAGCTGCCGCGATAGAGGCGGCACGTGCGTCTGAGCCTCAGCGCTTTGTCGACGAGACGGGCGTTTCCTGGACCTTCGTGGTTTTAGATGGGGAGAACGTCCGCATTGAAAAATGTGAAAGAGTTCAGGGATCGTTGCAGATCCCCGAGTTCATTGACGGAAAGCCCGTTGTCGCCTTGGCGTCGGATGCCTGCGCATATTTGAGTGAGCTCACTGAGGTAATCTGCCCGGACACTATTTTGTCTATGGGTTACTGCGTCTTCCGCGGTTGCAAGAAGCTAAAAAAGGCGGAGTTGCCCGCACGGCTTTCCGTGTATGACTCCAGCTGGTTCCGTAGCTGCGACAAGTTGGAAGAGTTGCACCTGCCCGACTGCCTTCCCCGCTTGGATTCCAGTATTTTCGATAACGCATCCTTGAAATGCCTTCATCTAGGCGCTGGCGTATGCGAGGTCACGCCCGGAGCTTTCGGGAAAAGCTCGTTGCAAAAAGTGACAGTCTCTGAAGAGAACCCCTTTTTGAAAACTGACGGAGTAGCTCTCTACTGGCGTGATTTCAGCATTCTCGTGGCACTTGCCGTTCCCGTTGAGGAATATGACATCACCGATGAGTGCAGGGTTATCGCCCGCAAGGCTTTCAGTGGCTTTTCGTGCGTAAAGCGCATCGGCGTTCCTGATGCGCTCGAGCGCGTCGAGGGCTTTGCATTTTGGAGGACGGAGATCTCGTCTTTCGTGGCGCCTGCTTCCTTGCGCGAAATCGAGGAGAAGGCTTTCTTCAATTGCCGAAAACTCGATTTTGTCACTTTCGAAGAAGGTTTGGTCAGCATAGGCGAAAATGCGTTCACCGGAACGAAGCTCTCGAAGCTCTTCTTGCCCTCTACGGTAGAGGACCTGGGCAACCCGCTAGCATCTGGTACAAGCATGACCTATACGGGGCCAGACGCGACCTTCAAGATCGCCCCCGGCAGCGACGTGCTGTTCCTAGATGAGTGGGGCGGCCTTTACAGGAAGAACGACGGTGAACTGTGGTTTGACCTTCTTCTTGATCCTCATGCGGTGAGTTACGCGGTGAAAGACGGCGTCGTAGGAGTGGGTAAGAGGGCTTTTTCGGGTCATCAAAAACTCAAGGAAGTGATCCTTCCGGAAGGGCTTGTGGAAATAGCCGATGAGGCCTTCAAGGATTGCACCAATCTGACGCAGATCGTCATTCCTGAGAGCGTACGTTCGATAGGCGATGAAGCCTTCCTTGACACCAGCTTGGAGCAGCTTTACCTACCCGATGGTGTAGAGCATCTGGGCAAGAATGCGCTCATCACCAAGGGCGCTCATTACAGCATGTCCATGAGGCAGGCGCGCGTGAGCCCGAGCTTGCGCCGCTTGGAGGTTGGAGCAAACAACAAGCGCTTCTTCATGCAGGGAAGCCTATTGCTTGAGCGTGCGGGCACCGATGGAAGCCTGCGTGTTTTGCTCTGTACGGGCTCCGAGGACGTTGTGCGTATTCCCCCCGAGGTGAATGAAATCGCTCAATATGCTCTCAACAACGTAAAGGGCATCAGGGAGCTGCACCTATCAGACCGAATCGTCATGGTGGGCATTCGAGGCCTGGCCATAGACGGATTCGTCGAGCTCATCCACATTGACTTGGTGAGGGAGAACGAAGGGCGTGATTTCTTCGAGTTCCGCTTCCCGGACACCGATCGCGGCATTCAGCAGATGATGCTTGCCCTGTCAGTGCCGGATCATGTGAACGTAGAAGTGATATTTGGCCACTACGACACGGCCATTACCAACGGAAGCAGCTTTGATGCGGCAACGGAGAAGGGCTTAGATATTTACGATCAGGCTACACGCTTGATCAGGCGCCTTCAGGATCCCGTCTACCTGTCGGTGGTGAACAGGCAGCTGTGCGAACGCTTCCTCGGCAACAACGTCGAAGCGGTATGTCTTGCCCTAGCCAAGCGCGATGACCGCGCCTCCATAGACGCCATGCTGGACTTGGGGTTCCTCAACGCTGACAACATCTACGCAGTGGTTGAGCGCGTTGGCGCGCTGCAGGATGCAACAATGACCAACTACTTGCTCGAAGCCCGTCGTCTGCGTTTCGAGCAGAGCGTGTTCGATGACTTTGACCTCTAGGGACAGAGCGAGGGGTGAGGTATGAAGACATCGGATGAGCTTGCAACAATAAAATTCAAAAGGCGCGCCGAAGAGGATCGTCTTGGTGCGGACATCATTGACGAGTGCCGCGTTCAGCTTATGATGAAGTTCAGGTTCCTCGACTTGGCACTATGGCGCATGAGCCTCTCTCCGATGCGCGTCGACTCCCGCTACCCGCTTGCCACCGACGGCAAGAAGGTTCACTTCGACTCCTTGCGCGTGATTGGTCGCTTCCAGGAGTCATTTGAGGAATCGGTGCGTGACTACCTTCATCTGATCATGCACTGCATATTCCGTCATCCTTACAATGAGGAGCACGGGAATACGGAGGCATGGAGCTTGGCGTGTGACATCATCGTCGAAAGCGCCGCTCTTGACATCTGCGGCTCCCGCTTCGAGAGCGCAGACGACAAAGATCGCCGTCAGGCTCTCAGTGAAATCAGGTTGATCACAGGAAGCCTGCTGCCGAACAAGGTGTACCACCTGGTAAAGGGCCTTATCCAAACGCCCGAAGGTCAACACTTCCATGGAATGGGTAAATCCAAACTCAACGAATGGCGTGCGCTGTTCGAACGTGATGACCATGGCTCCTGGCCAGTCAACAATGACGGCGGCGGGACTTTCCATGATCCGGATGCTACGGAGGAAGTGACCGAGGACAACGATCAACCCGACTTTCAGCCTGATTCCATTCAGGCGAACTCTCCCGATCAGGAGGAGGCGCAAGGCGCTGGAGATGAGCTTGATCAGGACTCGACTGACGCCCCGGAGTCTTCCGATGATGATCAGGCTCCCGAGCAGGAAGACCCCGAAGGGGAGCCCGAGAACGTGGATTCCGATCAGCATCAGGACGAAGAAGACGACACCCAGGACGAGAAGGACTGGGAGGAAATTGCCAAGCAGATCGAGATGAGCCTTGAGACCTTCGCCCGCGAATGGGGAGAAGAGGCTGGCGGGCTCATGGAGAGCCTTGCTTTCGCCAACCGCAAGCGCTACAACTACGATGATTTCCTGCGCAAGTTCATGGCCATTACCGAGCAAATGCAGCTCAACATGGACGAGTTCGATTATGTGTACTACACCTTCGGTTTGGAGGTGTACGGGAACATGCCCTTCATCGAACCGCTTGAGTACAAGGAAACCGAGAGCATCCGCGATTTCGTGATAGCCATCGATACGTCCGAGTCAGTGAGCGGCGATTTGGTCAAGAGCTTCGTGGAGCATACCTTCAGCATTCTCAAGAGCTCGGAGGACTACCTGCGCGAGGTCAACATCCACGTCATTCAATGTGACTCGAAGGTACAGTCGGACGTTCGCATTCGCGAGGCCTCCGACGTAGATCGAATGATGCAGAACTTCCAGGTACGCGGCTTTGGCGGAACGGATTTCCGTCCCGTCTTCGACTACGTGGAGATGCTTCGTCGTCGCGGGGAGCTTACCGACTTGAAGGGTGCGATTTACTTTACTGACGGCTTGGGGCAGTTCCCAGAGAAGACGCCAGATTATGACGTGGCCTTTGTGTTTGTGGATGATGAGGGGCGTGATTTGCCGCCCGTGCCGCCGTGGGCAATGAAGATAGTGCTTACGAGTGATGAGATAGAGAAGACCAGCAGGACGGCCTGACAAAGGGCGACCTGAGCAAACGGGGAGGGGAAACGTTGAACATTACAGCAGCAAAACAGCAGATCAAAGACACGGTCGAGGCGTATCTGGCCGTTGACGATGCGGGAATGTACGTCATTTCGACCGCGCATCAGCGCCCCATCTTCATGCTGGGCGCACCGGGTATCGGCAAGACGGCGATCATGGAGCAGGTCGCGCGCGAGCTTGAGATCGGCATCGTTTCGTATTCGATGACTCACCATACGCGCCAGAGCGCGCTTGGTCTGCCGCGTATCGAGCGACAGGAATTCGAGGGCTACGAGTACGAGGCCTCCGAGTACACGATGAGCGAAATCGTGGCGGCCATCTATGACTACATGAAGCGCACGGGCTTGCGCAAAGGCATTCTCTTCCTTGACGAGATCAACTGCGTGTCAGAAACGCTGTACCCCTCCATGCTGCAGTTCCTGCAGTTCAAAACCTTCGGCAAGCACAAGGTTCCCGAGGGCTGGGTTGTGGTATGTGCGGGCAATCCGCCCGAGTACAATCGCAGCGTGCACGAGTTCGACATCGTAACCCTCGACCGTATGCGACAGATTGACGTGGAGCCCGATTACGGCGCCTGGAAGGCCTACGCAACCGAGAATGGCCTGCATCCTGCGATCACTACCTTCCTTGAAACCAAGCGTGACTGCTTCTACAAGGTGGAGAGCAAGCCTGGTGGCGGCAAGGCGTTCGTTACGGCGCGTGGCTGGGAGGACTTGGCGCGCGTTATCTCCTTGTACGAGAACATGGGCAAGCCGGTGAACCGAGACTTGGCCGTGCAGTTCCTGCGCGATGACGACATCGCCGATAAGTTCGCCGTGTACTACGAGCTGTTCAAGAAGTATCGATCGGACTATCAGGTTGAGACGATTCTGAGCGGAGACGCGAGCGGTGCTATCAAGGACAGGGCGAAGGATGCCGCCTTCGACGATCGCATTGCCATTATGAGCCTGATTTTGGATTCGCTCGCTCGCGAGTGCGGTGATGTTCTGGATGCAGAGGGCGTGGTGCTTGAGCTGCGAGACGTCCTTCGTGCCGCCAAGCCCGAGCTGCTTGCCGGCGCCGCAGCGCAGGACGCTCTTGGCGGACGAATCGCTGCGCGCAACCTTGCCTTGGGTCGCAAGCTTGAGTCCGGCGTTGCAGCCGCATCGTACGTGCGCCGCGAGAAGTTGATCCTGGCAAAGCTCAAGGACCTGCTTGCCCAGTGCGAGCTGGCGGGAAAGCTTGTCGGCGCCGAGGCCTTCGGCGTTATCGAGGCAGCATACAAGACCGAGGTTGCCCAGCTCCAGCCTGCATCTCGTGAGGCGAGCAACAAGATGAACGCGGCTTTCGATTTCGTAACTGAATGCTTCGGGAATCGTGAGATGCTGGTGTTCATCGCCGAGATAGCCACTCGTCAGACCACCACGCAGTTCATCGCCCGTTATGGCAATGATCGCTACTACGCTCACAACAAGGACCTCAAAGTGGACGCCGCTCGCATGGGTCTTGCCGAGCGTGCCGCTATGCTCGAGGGGCTTGACGACCGTCTTGACCAGGCTCGTGCGGATGCTCCCATCCGCCAGGAGGATTACAAGCTGGCGGAGTCTATGGGTGTTGATGCGGGAACCGCCGCGGGGCTGTCAATGGGTTCGGGTCCGAAGAAGGCATCGCTGCCTCGCTCCGTTGCATCCGATCAGAAGGTCGAGGAGGCAATCGACCTCGAGGCCTTTTACGCAGGCAGGCAGTTTGAGTACGGTTTTGCCAGCGTATGCAAGATGACTTTGCCTGTCGATCGCATGAAGGGCAAGAAGGTGCTCGATCTGTGCTGCAGGCGTGGAAAGGGCGCATACAAGCTGAGCAGCATCGTGGGAGATGAGGGTTACGTGCTAGGCATCGACTGGTCTGCCTCCTACATCGAGGAGGCAAAAGGGGGTATGGAGCGCGCATGGCGCAAGAGCAACCTCAAGCGCAACAACATGGACTTCCGCGTAGCTTACCCCGAAGACCTTATGGCAGCGAGCGTCGGCTCGTCGTTTATGGACATGGCCTACGTCAACAATGTGATCACGCTGTTCGCCGACCCCGCAAAGGCTATGAAGGAGCTCTCCCGCGTGCTTAAACCCGGTGGCTTGCTGGTGCTTGAGACGGTGTACGCCGATGCTCCGCGTGACGAGAAGGTGGTTGAGCTCGCGCGGGAGATGGGCAACAGCATTCAGGCGGCTCGCACTCTGACGGAAAACTACGCGATGCTCGAGGCGGCCGGGTTCGAGAAGCCGGAGATCGTCGATGAGTACGATGTCGAGGTTGACCGCGGGTTCCAACCGGGAAGCAAGGTTGATGCAGTGCCCAGCAACGAGAACCTGCGATTCAAGGCAGTGTCTCTCTTCGCGAGGAAAAAGTAGCTATGGCGGAAGTACCTGTTGAGAAGCGCTTCCGGGGCTCGGTGCGTTTGGTCACCTTGCTCTTGTGGCGCATAGGCGAATCAACCGATGTCGACAAGGGCTTTGCCGAGGCGCACGACAAGCTCATGATCAACGACAACCACGAGGCTTTCATTCGGGAGTGCTTCGAGATCGATAGGCGAATGGAGCGCGGGGAGGACCCTGGCCGGGAGATCACGCTTGAGCTGGTCGACGAGCTGCAGGCTTGCGCCTTGCGTTTGAATTCTGCGGACCCGGCATAGGGCGGGTTTCGCAACAAGGCCTCCGAGGGCTTTTCCTGCGGGAAAAGACGCGGGGTGCCGTAAGATGGCAGGCGAAAGGCCTGTGGTAGAATGGTCGCTATGCTTGACGACAGGGGTTCCGCGTCAGGCTTGTAAGAACAAGAGAAACTAGGGGAGGAACCGTGCGAGTAAAAGATATCGTACGCGAGAACGATGGCGAGCGTGATGAGCTCGTATTGACCATTGTCGCGACCGCGGAAGAGGTCGATGAATATAGCAAGAAGTTCTTCAAGGACATCGCAAAGCGCGATATTCCGGGCTTCCGCAAGGGCAAGGCGCCCCGCACCGTGCTCGAGCAGCAGGTGGGCGGACATGCGAACGCCATGGGCGGCGTTGCCGAGATGCTCATCAACGAGGAGGGCTTCAAGGCCATCGACTCCTCGGACGTCATCTTCATCGAGGAGCCTGAGTTCAACGTGGAAAGCGCGCTTGAAGAAGGCAAGCCCTTCTCCTTTACGGTCTCCGGCGTGGTCGCGCCTCTGATGACTCTTTCCAGCTATGAGCCGGTTTCCATCGTTATGCCCCCCGAGAAGGCCACCGAGAAGGAAATCGACGATCAGATTCTCGAACTCCAGGAGCACTATCATTCCCTGGAGAAGATCGCCGACGAAGACCATATCGCTGCAGACGGCGATTACGTCGAGGTCGTCATGACCATCACCAACGACGGCAGGGTCGTATCCGGTCTCCGCGGCGTGAGCCGCATGATCGGCCTGGGTGCTGGCACCATGCCCGCATCTTTCGACGCTCATCTTATCGGTTCGAAGGTAGGCGACATCCTGGACTTCGATTTTGAGGCCAAGGAAGAGGACGGTAGCTCCCGCTTTGGCGACGGCAATCTGCATGCTAACGTCGAGGTAACGGGCTTCCGTGCAAAGAGCGTCCCCGTTGGCGTTGAGCTTGCATCGAAGGTTGGCTGCGAGACCGAAGACGAGCTTCGCAACGACATGGCTATGAGCATCAACATGCAGAAGCAGAAGAATCTGCCTAAGATCAAGCTTGATCGCTGTGTCGAAGCCGTCATCGAGCGCCTCGTGGGCGAGGTTCCGGAGTACTACGTTGAGTTCATCCGCCAGGATGTTGGCCGCGAGATGATGCAGTCCTTCGAGAAGGGTGACACCTCCTTCCAGGAGTGGATGATCCAGAACAGCGTCGACGCTGACAAGATGAAGGATTACGTTTCCCAGGAGGCCGCGCGTCGTGCTGCCATCGACTGCGCTCTCGAAGCTCTGTTCCTCGAGAAGAAGATGGAGCTCACTGAAGAGGACGTCGCCAAGATGTTTGCGGGCGACGAGAACGCTGAAGAAACTCGCAAGGCATGGGAAGACGCCAATCGTATGGCCGACGTTCACAAGATGTGCCGTCAGGCCAAGGCAAGCCAGTGGCTGGTTGACACCGCAGAGGTCACCATCGCCGAGTAGCTTTGTGAAAGCGAAGCCCTGTCGGGCTTAATCTGCGACAACGTATGGAATTAGTATCAGAACTGATTAGAGGGGATAGAGCTCATGGAACTTGGATCTACCGTAACGCTCACCTACAAGGGTACGCTCGACGACGGAACCGTCTTCGGTTATGCAACTGCTGAGAAGCCGATGATCTTCCAGACGGGCATGGACATGGCCATCGATGGCTTCGAGAACGAGATTCTCGCAATGAACGAAGTGGGCGAGAAGAAGATCTTCACGCTCGATGAGTATGCCGCCTATGGCGAGTACATCGACAGTCTCACGCAGGTCATCCCCCGCGAGCAGATTCCCGTGGGCGACATTCGCGTTGGCAAGCGCATTTGGCTGAGCTCGAGCGACGATGGACAGCCCATGCCCGCAACGGTCATTGAGGTTGACATGCACAACGTGACGTTTGACTTGAACCACCCCCTGGCTGGCAAAAGCCTCACCTATGAGGTTGAGATTCTTGCTATTGAGCCGGCACCTGAGAACTTCGTTTCCGCTCAGGAGAAGGCTCGTCATCTGAAGGAGCAGTCGAAGCTTCTCGGTGGCGACCAGGCTGACAGCTATCGATAGCGCTTACTGACGCTTGTAATACGAGAGGATTTACTTATGGCCCCCAAGTACACGCTTTCTTCCTATGATCCGGTTTACGCGATCTGCCCGGAAGTTCGCATTCCCGAGGAAGTTGTCCGCAAGCAGGCCATCCGCTGGATGGAGCTCAACCTGTGCAAGGGCGACGAGACCGCAAAGCTGACCGACGCCTTCGTCAAGTCTCACTCCGACGACTTCAAGAGCGTTGACGAGCTGCTTATCTTTATTCGTTACAACATGTACAAGGACAACCGTGAAATCCAGCAGCTTGCTGACCAGGATGCGGTTTGCAAGGAGCTTTCCACGCGCTTGGTCGAGGAGCTTCCGGAGGATGTCGTCGAGAACGCCATCTATGATGCAAACTATCGCCTCGAGGAGATGTGTCTGCGTCAGGGTATGACCCTTGACGAGTTTGCTGCGCAGCGCGGCATGGACAAGGATCAGCTCTACGCTGATGTCAAGGAGCGCACTATCCAGAGTCTGAAGGAAGACACTGCTCTCGGCGCTTATGCGGCCTATCGCAACTACGTTATCGAGGCAGAGGACCTCTACGAGGTCATCCCGGGCGAGAGCATCCAGGACAAGGCCTACAAGCGTCGCCAGATCGAGCTCGACGGCCGTCTTGCCCAGATGGAGGTGTACGCAGCAAAGACCAAGGCG
>JAFXIM010000020.1 GCA_017533165.1 Eggerthellaceae bacterium | reverse complement strand
TCTGACAGGGGAAGGTGAGCGCTGCCCTGGTCCTAAGTTCTGCCCTTTGGCAGCCGTGCAGCGCGCCCCGCGTTATGCGCATCGATCAACTCTAACACAAGGGCGCGCCTGCCTTGTTCCCGCTTGGCAAAGAACAGATAACGGGCATCTTGCAAACGGAGGCAAGCCCCTATGCCGGTATGGCCTCGGGCTCGAGAATGCTGCCATACAGCTCGACTATGCGCGGAGAAGGGTCTATGCCCAAATCATCTGCCAGGCATCGCTTCAAGGTAAAGAAGGATTCGATAGCCGAACCACGCTGACCTGAGGCTGCTTGCGCTCGCATGAGCGCCATGCAGGCATCCTCCCTCCTGAGGTCCCTCTGCCATGCCTCGCGCGCAAACCAGATGGAGCCCTGCAGCTCACCCGCCTGCAAAAGCCTGCCCGAAGCGAACACCAGGGCATCGGTCAGGTTCAAACGGTAGCGGTCGCGCTGACGACAGATGTAGTCGTTGCTCTCCTCGCTTGGCATCAAATCCTGAGAGCACAAATCGCTCAGGCGCAAATACAGGCTGCGCCACTCCCAGTCCTCCACCTTGCCCAGCAGCAGATAGCGGCACAGAGCCTCGTACTCCTCCACGTCGCACGATAAAAGCCGGGGATCGAGACGGCAGCCGCTTTCATCCCGAATGAGATAGGGGCAGCTGCCATTCACCTCAAGCACGCGCGATAAGGCCACCCACACTGCGTAGAAGTTCTTGCGGGCAGCCCGCGGGGAACTTCCCGGCCATAGAAGAGACGCAAGGTAGTCTCTCGACATCTCCCTCCCCCGGCCTATTACCAAGGCGGCAAGCAGCACCTTCGCCTTTCGCTGCCTGGCGAGTCGAAAGCCCACTTCAACATCGCCCACCTTGACCTCGAAGCTGCCGAACAGCTTAACGCGCAGCGTCGGGTGGGCACTGCGCAGAACCGATGCCTCCGGGCGCATGATGCGTAGGTCTTTGCGGAAAGGATCGGGATGCGTGTGGTTGTACTCCATCACCTTGCGCTCCTTTTCGGCCCTCAAGCGCGCGTAAGACGCCCTCATGGAAAGCATCTCGGCTTGCGCGCTGCGCAAGGAGGGAGCGTCTTTAAACGCAAGCTGCGAGGCGGAGAGGAGATGGGGTGCCGCGACATGCAGATCATGGAGGGAATGAGCCGCCTCGAGCTCCAGCCAACCAAAACCGCGCTGGGCGGCGAGCGCCTCGTCGATCACGTCCACCAGGTAGGCCACGACCTCGGACAGAGGGCGCTCCACATTCGCCATGCTCCCGCCCTCTCCATGATCTGTTGGAAAATTGGGCGAATGGAGATCCTCGCAAGCTTTGCCGACCACGCTCATCGCAGCAAGAGCAAGCACCGTATCGGGGCTCGCCACGCGAGGCACACCATGCTTTGCGCGCCGAGCCGTCTGGCCCAACAGGGAATCCCGTAGCGCAAGCCACGTTTTTGCTCCTTCCGCTGCAGAGCGAGCACAAGCAAGGGACAGGAGCGCATACGCCTTCCAGGCTTCGTCCCCTAGGGGGATATCAAGATCAAGTTCGCAATGCCTCACCCGGGCGCTTTGAACTGATCCCGCTGAGATCAACAGGGTCATGCAATTGAGGGCGCGATCACGAAGCTCGTTAGGCTCAAGCTTCAGCAGCAAGAAGCTCGACAAGACCCGATCGAAATCATCGACCGACCGCCCAAGCAAAACGCGCTTGGCAAGAGATTCAGCATGGGGAATATCGTCGAGAACGTAGGCGGCCCAAGCCCCGAGGACGCACAGGGCGCCGCCTTCGTGTGCGGGGTCTTTTGTCATACGCTCAAACAACCAATAAGCTTGATACGGCGCGCGCCCGAGCAAAAGGTCCCACCCGCGGTTGATGAGCCACTCCTGCGCATGCAGACGCGACGAGAACGAGGCTATGATGCCCACCGCCCGGTCAAAGGAGCCTTGCGATACCAAAGCATCTGCGAAACGACCCGCCAAGGCGCTCCTGTTCTCAAATCGCGAGAATCGCGCGGCCCTGTCAAAAAGGGGCACGCAGCCAGAGGCAAGAGCCTCGACGCTTAAGTGCGCCGCTTCGAAGCTCCCGTGGGCAAGGTCGATGCCTAGATGGGGGTAGGACGCTTCAAGCAGACCGAGCACTTCGGGCAGCCTTTTCTCCGCAACGAAAAGAGACAGCGACGCCAAGGAGCCCTGCCCCAAAACCATTATGGCAAGAAGCGCCATGGAGACGTCTCCGGGAAGCTCTTCCCTTCCGATGCTCGCCGCGAAGTCGAAATCCCCCGCCTCACCCCACCTCAGGCAAGCCACGCGCTCTGCGGGGATGATCTCGTGATATCGCTTCGCGTTGAGGCCCCCATGCGCCATATGCGTGCGCAGCTCAAAATCTTCGAGCAGAAGATCGAAGCCGGTTAGAAGCAGCCTATCACGATGAAGGGCGGTGTAGGCATCGTTTGACGGAGTGCAGGTTACGATGACCTCACTGCCCACCTCAAGCAAAGCGTCAATGAATACCGACAGGGCACGAGATCGGTCGGGGCCGAAACGGGGCACATCCTCCAAAACAACCAGGGAGGGCTTTCTGTCCGTGGCGAGAACCTCTTCGAGCAAGATCGCATGATCGAGATCGCGGATAAAGCAAGGGGAGGTGCACTTGAACCAGAAAACGTGCTTGAAGGAGAAGACGACATCAGCATATTCGAAAACCAGGGCAGTCTTGCCAAAGCCATCAGGTGCCACCACAAAACGCGCGACACGGCGCTCTTTAAGAAGGCGCGCGATAAGATGCTCTCGCTCGTAAAGACGACTTGGCACCAAGCCTAAGGGACGTTGGCCCCTGCAAGCTGAAGAAGATACAAACGACGACATAGGCTCAACCTCCTTTAGGACCGCGCACGCGCAGTGCGCCTGGATCTATGGTGAGCGTATGATACGGAGGCGAACTGGGACTTCGCAAGACGATCATCCATTCGCATACTTATCCAGCGCAACCTGGGGAAAACACTTGATAACAAGGCTGCGACCTGCGAAATCGCCATAAATGACACGAGCGAGAGCCCAAGCAAAGAGTTTTCGCTACATAAACGAGAAGCTGCAGCAGGCGCACTGTGGAAAACCCGGGGCATCCGAAAAGCGCAGAGCCGCCCATGAAATAACTGCCGCCATTTCTGAAGCATACGACCATCACGATGCTATGTATATTCATCATGCGAAAGTGAAACTGAGACTGTGTTGGGAAGGTTTTAGGACTTGCATGAAGACACACCGGAAACCAGCATGAGTTGAGCTTCTTCAAACACACACAAAGAAGAGCCCTCTCAGCGGAGGAAGGAGCACGCGCAAAGGAGCCAAAGCTCGAGGCATGCTCCTTCGCCGTTACAATGAACGCGAGCAATCATGCCCGGATAAGGGCAATCAACAAGGCGCACAAAGGCAGCGCGCCTGCGCAAGCTACGAGGAGCACCCATGATCACAGCCGCATCTTTGAGCGAACTGAAAGCCTTCCGCATCGGACACGCGCAAAACGAATCCGCAGGCACCGGCTGCACTGCCATCATCGCACCCGAAGGGGCAAGCTGCGGCGTAGACGTGCGCGGCGGTGGCCCGGCAACACGCGAGACCGACCTACTACGCCCCGAGAACATGATAGAGAAAGTGCATGCCGTTGTGCTTTCCGGAGGATCCGCCTTCGGACTTGAGGCGTCTTGCGGTGTCATGGATGAGCTTTCATCGCGCCGTATCGGCTTCGAGCTCGGCGGCGCCTATGTGCCCATAGTAACCGGCGCATGCCTGTTCGACCTGCTCGTCGGCAAGCCCGTACACCCCGACAAGGCCATGGGCCAAGCAGCAGCAAAGGCAGCTTTCGCCAACGAGCTGAACGAACCTACGCGAGGAAACGTCGGAGCGGGATGCGGTGCGACGATTGGCAAGTTCTCCCTTCCCACCCGCGCCATGAAGTCGGGCCTTGGTTGGTCATGCCTCAAGATGGGCGATCTCGTTGTCGGTGCCTTGGTGGCCGTCAACGCCATCGGATGCGTGCGAGACGAATCGGGTGCCTGGATAGCCGGCGTGCGCGATGCCCAAGGAAAGGTATCTGAACCCTTGGCTGCCATGGCCGAGGCAGCGCTTATGATGAAGCAGGCCCAAGCAACGGAAGAAAACGCGCCCTGCACCAATACCACCATCGGCGCTGTGCTCACCAACGCAAAGCTCACGAAGGCTCAAGCGCAGAAGGTCTCTTCGGGAACCCACGATTCCTACGCCCGCGCCATCAAACCAGTTCATACCTCCAACGACGGCGACGCCATCTTCACCTTCGCCTCGGGCGAGGTGGAGGCGATGCCCGACATGGTTACTCTTCTCGCCAACGAGGCCATGCACAAAGCCATCGTCGACGCGGTAACCCAAGCTGACGGCGCGTACGGCCTGCCTGCCGCAAGGGATCTGTAAACGAAAAGGGCCGCGCCCTGGTCTCTCGATAAAATCTTACCGAAAGACCGGATAGCGCGGCCACGCCCACCAAAAACCTATCTATGCAAATCGAAAGCGCGCATTCCTGGGGAAAAGAATGCAGCTGAATCTTGGGGTAAGGAGGGATCCGAGCACCCCTCGAATCTTTCGAAGCAAATTGGCTATCTAGCGAGCCGAAGGAAAGACCGCGCACGCATGTCTGTCTTCCCTTCGGCTCGCGCTCTTTCGAGCAGCGAATCCAAGGTGGGGAGAAATTAACGGTCCAGCAGACAGGCTGATCCGTTTGCGTGTCCGCGATCATGGGGATCGCGGACACGCTGGAGGATCTAAACTCACCGATCCCCTTGCCTGAAACTCAGGCAATCACGGCATACAGCATGCGGTTTGTTGCAAGCTGTAAGGCAGTACGCACTGCGCGTAAGCTACTTCTTGAGGGCGACCGGACCGCCGAAGATGAAGAAGTGAGCGAACGGGAGCAGCAGACCGATTGCCATCATCGGCAGAGCGTAAGCGGTCTTGTTGAAGCCCGGGATGACCAGCGGGCAGACGATGCAGGCGATAGCCAGGAACGCAACGATGACGA
>JAFXIM010000179.1 GCA_017533165.1 Eggerthellaceae bacterium | reverse complement strand
CTGGTGAGCGAGCCCTCCGTCGAGGACACCATATCCATCCTGCGTGGCCTCAAGGAGAAGTACGAGATCCACCACGGCGTGCGCATCACCGACTCCGCGCTGGTCGCCGCCGCGCAGCTCTCGGACCGCTACATCACCGACCGCTTCTTGCCCGACAAGGCCATCGACCTCGTGGACGAGGCGGCAAGCCGTCTGCGCATGGAGCTGGACAGCATGCCCGCTGATATTGACGCCGTCGACCGCGAGCTCACGCAGATGCAGATCGAGGAGCAGGCCCTCATGAAGGAGACCGATCAGGCCTCGATCGAGCGTCTTGAACAGCTCCGTCGCGACATCGCCTCTGCGCGAGAGGCCCTCGATCACCAGAAGGCTGCTTGGCAGAACGAAAAGGACGTCATCGTCGCCGTCCAAAACCTCAAGGCAGAGCTCGATGAAGCCCAGCTTGAGGAAGAGCGTGCCACTCGCGAGGGCGACCTTGCTCGTGCATCCGAGCTGCGCTATGCCCTTATCCCCGCTTTGCAGCGCCAGCTTGCCGAGTCGGAGGCGCTTCTTAACGCCAAGCAGGAGGAGGGCGCCGTCCTCAAGGAGGAGGTTACCTCCGAGGAGATCGCCGAGGTTGTGTCGGTGTGGACGGGCATTCCCGTTTCCAAGATGATGCGCGGCGAACTTGAGAAGCTGGCTGATTTGGAGGCAAGCCTGCGCAAGCGTGTCGTTGGTCAGGACGAGGCCGTGGCGGCTGTTGCCGGCGCCATTCGCCGCAGTCGCGCCGGTCTTTCCGACCCCAACAAGCCCATTGGCTCCTTCATGTTCCTCGGTCCTACGGGTGTGGGTAAAACCGAGCTTGCCAAGGCCTTGGCTACCTATCTTTTCGACACTGAAAAGAACATGGTCCGCATCGACATGTCGGAATACATGGAGAAGTTTTCCGTGCAGCGCTTGATCGGTGCCCCTCCGGGCTACGTTGGCTATGACGAGGGCGGTCAGCTGACCGAAGCGGTTCGCCGTCGCCCGTATTCGGTCGTGCTCCTCGATGAGATCGAGAAGGCGCACCCCGATGTGTTCAACGTGCTGCTCCAGGTGCTCGACGACGGTCGCCTTACTGATGGCCAGGGTCGCGTGGTGAACTTCAAAAACACCATCATTATTATGACGAGCAACGTGGGTAGTCAACTCATTCGAGATCATGCCGCCCAGGAATCCGAAACCATGGGCGAGATGATCGAGAAGATGGCCACTATGACCCCCGAGGCCGCGGTCAAGCGCATGAACGAGTTTTCAAATCGTCTCAACGATGCCCTGCGCACCACCTTTAGGCCCGAGTTCCTCAACCGCATCGATGAGATCATCACCTTCAACGAGCTTGGAATCTCCGGTATGGAGCCCATCGTAGAGCTGCAGCTCGAGGACGTGCGCGCCCGTCTTGCATCGCGTCGCGTGACGCTCGATGTTTCCCCTGCGGCCATGGAGCATCTGGCCATTGACGGCTATGATCCCACGTATGGCGCCCGCCCCCTCAAGCGGCTCATCCAGCGCCAGGTTGTCGATCGCATCGCCGAGAAGGTTATTGCGGGAGAGCTTCTCGACTGAAGCCACGTGCTCATCGATCTCGACCGAGAGGGCAACTACGACTGTCGCGTCGAGCAGCCCTTGAACTTCGACTCTCTTCTTCTGGAGGCATAGGCAGCCGCAGCGCAACTGTAGAACCAAAGGCACCGACACAACGCCGCTTAAGGTGAAAGTCGGTGCCTCTTTGTACTAAAATGCGCCTATGCGCAAATCGCCTCAAGACATACAGTCGCGCCTGGGCTTGCCTTTGACCAGTGCCCTCATGTTGCTCGCCACCGTGGTGAGCTTCATTGTTGCCCTGTGGGTGGTTATCGTTCTCGCGCGCTTGGTGATGGGCTAGCTATGTGGCAGCGATTTACCCTCTATGACCTGCGCGTCATCTGCCACTATCTCGGCACCCTCATCATGGCCTTCGCAGGCGTCATGGTGCTTCCCCTTCTCACGGCAATCGTGTTCAAGGAATGGGAGCCCGCTGCGCGCTATTTCACCTCGGCGGGCTTCGCCTTCGCCCTCGGCGCGCTTCTGCGCTTGTGGCGTATCGGACCCGGTAGGCTCAACCGGCGCCAGGCCCTCGTTGTCACGGGTCTCGCCTGGATTGTCCTTGCTTTGGTGGCCTCTGTGCCCCTGTTCTTCTCAGGTCATTACGCCACGTATCTCGATGCGCTCTTCGATGGCGTATCGGGTCTCACCACGACGGGCGCGAGCATCATCCTCGACCTCGATCACCTTTCGAACGCCGACAACATGTTTCGCTTCCTCATGCATTTCATCGGAGGCCTGGGTCTCATTGTCGTCGCGCTTTCCTTCGGCCTGTTTGGTAAGCGTACCGGTGCCTCGCTTTACGCTTCGGAGGGTCGCAGCGAGCACGTAGTGCCCAACGTGGTGCAAACGACGCGCTTCATCGCTCGCGTGAGCATGATCCTCATCGCACTCGCCTCGGTAGCGTTGGCTCTGCTTTTGTTCCTTTCGGGCATGGAGCCGGTGCGCGCTGTGCTCCACGCCTTCTGGGTTTCCGTCTCCGGGTTTGTGACCGGCGGTTTTGCCCCCATGTCTCAAAGCGTGCTCTACTATCACTCCATGCCGCTTGAGTTCATCCTCATGGTGCTCATGGTCCTTGGCTCTATCAGCTTCGTTATCCTGGCCGAGGTGGGCAAGGGCCGCGTGAACGTGTTCTTCCGAGATATCGAAACCATTACCATGGTGGTTTGGATCGTGGCGATGACCTTCGTGTTCACGGCAACCCTTGCCTCGAGCAGCCTCTTCTCAGACCTACCCGCCCTCCTTCGTCGTGGTCTGTTCATGATCGTCTCGGCATTTACCACCACGGGCTTCCAAAGCATCACCTCCAACCAGCTGACTACGGTTCTCACCTCCGGTGCCTTTGTTACCCTCGCCTTGCTCATGGCAGTCGGCGGCGGCGCGGGCTCCACTGCGGGAGGCATCAAGTTTAGCCGCGTGGGTATCATCTACAAGTCCATCGTCTCCACCGTCAAGGAGGCGCTCGCTCCCGACTCGGCGCGCGTTGTCGTCGACTACAACCATGTGGGTCGTCGTGTTCTCACGCCCGAAATAGTCAAAGAGGCCATGACCGTGTTTATCCTCTTCGTCATCACGTACGCCCTCGGCGCTCTGGTGGGCATCGCGCATGGTTACGATGCGACGCAGGCTATCTTCGAGTCGGTGGCCATGACCTCAAACGGCGGACTTATCACAGGTCTGGCTTGCCCGGGCATGCCTGTCACCCTGGAGCTGTTCTATATCTTCCAGATGTGGGCCGGGCGTCTTGAGTTTGTCACGCTTCTCGCGCTGATGGTCGAAGCCGTGGTGTCCCTTGCCCCAAGGGGCGGCGTGAAAGGGGGCTCCCAGTGATTTCAATCGTGCGTAAGGTGAGCGCAGTCGGAGCCTGGGTCCTCATCTCTCTTGTCCTCGTTTTGCTGAGCGGGCAGCTGGCGCATGCGGCCGACAACCAAGTCAATCCCTATCAGCGCCCTGATAGCTCCTTTATCTACGACACCCTGATATCCGACCTTGCCTCGGCGGACTCCTACTTCGACGGGCAAACCGTGCAGGTGACCGGTGAGGTGGTGGGGGATCCCATTCGCGAGATCAGCGATCCCGAGCACCGCTGGATTACCGTACAGGCCACGGACGGGTCCTATGCTCAGGTAGCGGTGTTCATGAGCGCTGATTCGGCTTCGCTTATCGACACCTTCGGTGCTTATGGTAAGAAGGGCACCACGCTTCAGGCGCGCGGAACCTTCAACTTGGCGTGCGATGATCACGAGGGCCTGTCCGATCTGCATGCCGACTCGGTTGTGGTGGTCGAGCAGGGAAGCGTGACCGAGCAGGAGTTCAAGTTGCAAAGCTTTATCCCCGGCGCGATATTTGTGGTTGCGGGCCTTGTTTTGGTGGCCGTGTTCTACCGCGTGAGGGAAAGGCAGCGATAGGTGGCTGGGTTGAGGGACATGGAGGATCCCGCTTTTGAAAGCGTGCGCGGTGAGGTGGTCAAACTCGATCGCGGTTTTCCCCTGGTCAAGCTTGCCGACGGATCGCTCGTACGTTGCAAGCACGCTACGGCTTTGGTGAAAGGCGAAAAGCAGCGTGCCGTCATTGGCGACATCGTTGAGGTTTTACACCCCGATTCGCACGACAAGGCCATCATCGAGAGCATTCACCCGCGCACGCGCATCTTCGTTCGAAAGGATCCCACCGAGCGCGCCCTGGCGCAGGTGCTCGCCGCCAATTTCGATCAGGTGATCGTGGCTCAGCCCGTAAGCGAGGTGAACATTCGCCGCCTCGAGCGCGAGTTGGTGCTTGCGCATGAGACGGGCGCCGATGTTACGGTGGTGCTCACGAAGGCGGACCTTGCCGAGACTCCCGGTCTGGTCGAAGAGGTCTGCCAGCAGGTGAGAGACCTTGCTGGAAGCCAGCAGCGCACCCTGGTCATCTCATCGCACGAGCCGCAAAGCGTCGAACAGGTACGTGAGCTTTTGGCTCCGGGAACCATGACGGTGCTTATCGGCCGCAGCGGCGTGGGCAAGTCTAGCTTGGTCAATCTGCTCATGGGCCATGAAGTGCAGGAAACGGCCGCTGTTCGCGAAGGCGACGGCAAGGGCAGGCACACCACCGTCAGCCGCGAGATCATCGAGCTGCCGAACGGCGCGCGCATTGTGGATATGCCCGGCGTTCGCGGCCTTGGCCTGTGGGATGCTGATGCGGGCATCGAAGCCGCTTTCTCTGATATCGAGGAGCTTGCCGAGGAGTGCCGCTTCCGTGATTGCAAGCATGTGAACGAACCCGGTTGCGCGGTCCTTGTCGCCCTTGAAGCCGGTGATCTTTCGCGCATGCGCTACGAGTCCTATCAAACGCTCAAGCAGGAGACCGCCACCATCAAGCAGCGCCGCGAACAGGCCCGTTGGATGCAGGGTGAGAAAAGCTCCGATGCCCGCCGTCATGGCAAAGCTTCCAAGGAGGACAAGGGCGGTGGTCGCGGCAAGTCATCCGAGAAGATGAAGGGCATAGCCAAGGCTCGTCGCAGCTACAACAAGAACAACCGGGGTCGCTAGCGCTTGAGCTCGCTCGCCTTGCGTCCGAAGTGATAGACTTCTAAAAGCGCTTGCATCGTTGGGCCCTGCAGGCGTGTGATTATCAGCTGCCCATAGCCTGCGGAAGAAAGCGAGGTTTCGGTTGCAATCCGTTTGGATTCCCGCTCCTCGTTTGTCCTTGCCGTATGGAGACAGGAGAATACCCATGAACAAGCAAGGAAGCGCCGCCCGCGCCGTGACATTTCCTGCAGCCGAGGTGTGCGGGATGCCGCGCAGCCGGTTCGTTGCGCAGGCGGGCATGATAGCTGCCGCGTATGCGGCGGCAACGCTTATCGCCATCTTGCTGCTGCAAGGTCTTGCCTGGGGGCCAGTGCAGTTTCGCGTATCCGAGGCGCTGTGCGTAACGGCGGCCTTTACCCCCGCGGCCATTCCCGGTTTGACCGCAGGTTGCATTATCGCCAACCTCATCGCGCTCGTGCTCAACGGCACGGGGGCGCTCGGGCTGCTCGACGTGGTGTTCGGCGGCGTGGCAACGTTTCTCGGCGCGCTGTGGTGCTGGAAGTTTAGGCAGCGACCGACTGTTGCGCTGCTCGGCCCCGTCTTGGCAAACGCGCTCATCGTTCCCGCTTACCTTCCCCTGCTATTAACGGGGCTTGGGTTTTACGTGATCCCTTTTACCGCCATCTCCATAGAAGGCGCCTATCTTCCCATGTATCTGTTCGGTTTGGTTGCAACTGGTGCAGGCGAGGCTTTGGTGATGTATGTTTTAGGCATGCCCCTGCTCAAGGCGCTGACAAGCGCCGGCTTTGCGGGTCGCAGGGTTGCGGGTGGAAAAAAGAGGTGAACCTGAGTTAGCTTATGGTCATAGCAGCATCCATAGCGGTAGGCCTTATGGTAGGCCTGTTTTCGGGCATGCTCGGAGTGGGCGGCGGAACCTTGCTCGTCCCCATATTTCGCCTCGGCTTTGGTATGGATGCCATAGCCTGCACGGCAACCTCGCTGTTCACCATCATCCCCACCTCCATTTCGGGTGCGGCAAGTCACCTGAGGAAAAAGACCTGCGTGCCCGCCCTCGGCCTTGCTGCTGGCCTTGGTGGAGCCCTCACCTCGCCCTTGGGCGTATGGCTTGCGGGGAAGTCGCCCGATTGGGCCATCATGTGCGCTGCGGCCTGCGTGATTGGCTATTCGTCAATCACCATGCTGCGCAAGGCCCTCGCCGCTCCGCGGATGTCCGACAAGAGCGCGGCGGCGAAGGTAAGCGTCCCGGTTTCTGGTGTGGACCACCTTGAGGGTAAGGCTGCCGACAATCACCATGAATCCGCGCGGCGTGCAGGTGGTCTAGAGCCCCTTTTGCCCAAGGCGGGTGCGCGCGAGGTGGTGATCTGCGCGCTCATCGGTCTTGTAGCCGGCGCGGTTTCCGGCTACGTGGGCGTGGGTGGCGGCTTTATCATGGTTCCGCTCATGATGAGCTTGCTGGGCGTTCCTATGCGCGTGGTTTCCGGTACGTCGCTTATGGCCGTGATGATCCTGGCTGTTCCCGGGGTGGCCTACCAGGGGTATTTGGGTAACGTGGAGTGGCTTGCCGGTCTGGCTGTTGTTTTCGGCACGGTTCCCGGAGCCTACGTTGGCGGCCGACTTGCATCTCGCGTGCCCGAACGAGCCTTGCGATTCACTTTCGCAGGCTTTCTCTTCCTCGCCGCGCTCATGCTGGTCTTGAACCAATTGATATACTGATTCGAATCACTTGCCCCCAATCGTAAGAGAGGGACCCTCTATGGACAACAATCTCCGCAGCATGTCTACGAGCGATGGCCAGCTGCCCCGCATGATCAGCTTCGAGCTCTTCGCTGTCGTTGTTGCAGCTCTGGCTTCCATGGTTATGGTATGGACGCTTGCGACAGGCGATGCCAGCATTCCCATCATGGTGGCTTCGGGTTCCATCCTTACCCTGTCGGTGCTTCTGCTTCTGTGGATGGCTCTTAACCCCGAATCAATTCGCGCCCGCCAGTCCGATGCCATGTTGCAGTTGGCGTCGTCAACGCTTGATGTCATGCATGACGGCCTGACGCCTGACGCAGCCCATAAGATCTGCAAGATGCTTTTGCCCAACACCGCAGCGGTGGCGGTTGCCATCACCGACCGTGAAACCATCCTGGCTTACGAGGGCTTCCAAGAGACCGATAACCCCTCGGGCGCCGACATTAGGACGCAGGCCACGCATGAGACTATCGCCGATGGAGCCATGCGCGTCCTTCATACCACCGATGACATCGGTTTTCCGTCAGACATCTCCGGTATCCAGGCGGCTATCATCGTTCCCCTTGAGGTGGGCGACAACGTGGTGGGTACGTTGAAGTTCTACTATCGCAAACCCAAGCACATCACCGAGACCCAGCAGTCCATCGCCATGGGTTTCGGCCGCCTGCTCTCCACGCAGATTGCGGCTATCGAGCTTGACAATCAGAAGAAGCTTGCGACGAGCATGGAGCTTAAGATGCTCCAGAGTCAGATCAACCCGCACTTCCTCTTCAACACCATCAACACCATCGCCTCGCTCATTCGCACTGACCCGATGAAGGCTCGTACTCTGCTGCGCGACTTCGCCATCTTCTATCGCCGCACTTTGGAAGACTCTTCCGAGCGTATCATGCTTTCTCGCGAGATCGAGCAGACCATGCGCTACTTCTCCTTCGAGATCGCGCGCTTTGGCGAGGAGCGCTTGGCTATGTGGATTGCCACCGCTGAAAACGTGCAGGACATGATGGTGCCGCCCTTCATCATTCAGCCCATCGTCGAGAATGCCGTGCGCCACGCCATGCCGGCCGAGGGGCAGTTGCTCATCACTATTAACGCAGAGGTCGACGGCGATGACATCATCGTCGAGGTGACCGACAACGGCGTGGGTATGTCCGAGGAAACCTGTCGAAACATCATGGCGCCCCAGTCCTCGACGGGCATGGGCATCGCCATTAAGAACGTGCACGATCGCATGAAGGGATTCTTCGGGCAAAAGGCCTGCATGGATGTGGAAAGCACGCTTGGCGAGGGAACGAAGGTGACGCTTCGCTTCCCCGATTGCGCTGTGACAGAACAAGAATGATCTAGCCGCTAGACCTGCGTGTCGAGCTTGGTTATGATCGATGTGGAGTGACGGCATCGTTGAAAGGCACTTCAGTGGCAGAGTTTCTCTCTTCTCCCTATTCGCTGGTCATCATAGGCTTGGTGGTTTTGGCTTTTGCCATCATCTTGCTGATGATCTGGATCGTCATCATCGATCGCCGCACGCGCGGTGTTGTCGATGGCTTGGAGGCAGAGCGCCGCAAGCTTGCCGAAATGCAGCGGATAGTCGGACAGCGTCCGGCTCCGCGCCCGGGATATGCTCCCTCAAGGCCTGCGCAGGCCCCAGCTCCAAGCGCTCAACCCCAATCGTCCCGCCCCGCTCGTCCGCAGCAGCCGACACCGCACGAGGCGCAAGCTGTTCAGCGGCCTAGCCGTGCGCGGGGACAGGCTGCGTCCCAGCCCGCGCGCACTCAGGCGACTTCCTCTTTGCAGTCATCGCGCGCGTCTTCGGCTCCAAGCGGGTCTCGCGTACAGCAGCCCGCCGCCACGCAGGCTGCACCCCGAACCTCCTCTGCCCAGCGCACCCCGGTTCAGACCCAGGTGCAAGCCGGGGCATCCCGCAGCTCCGCTTCTGATATGAGGGCACGCCGCCAACCCACCCAGCCCATTCAAGATCAGGCCGCCCGCGCCTCGCGATCTTCGCGTGCGGCGCTAGAGCAGCCAGTTGCGGCTCAGCCTGCAGGTGCTGACCGCCCCATACGCCCGCGTGGTGGGGCCTCGTCTGCCAGCCAGGTTGCCCGCCCGCGCAGCGCGGCATCTACGAAGGGTTATACCCAGGTTCCCAATCAGGCAGCCTCTGCCGCCCCTTCCGAAACAGAGGGCGCTCGCCCCGCACGCTTGCGGCAGGATCAAGCTGCTGCCACGACAAGCGCCAAGGCTGCGGCGGCTAAGCCCGCAGCAGCCCAGCCCGCATCTGAAGATCATCCCCGCGGCCGTCACGCGGCGCGTTAGTTCAAGGAGAACCAGCTATGCCGGATATCGCCCTTCGCTTCCATAAGGACATGCTCGTCCTTTCGTCCCCTGCAAGCTCCGCCCTCGATCGTCTCGGCGTGGACGTCGTGCGTGATCTTGAACTCACCACCTTGCTTGAGCCTGACACCTTGGAGGATATCTACAAGCTCGAGGCCATGGCTGGCGCGCAGTGCTTCGTCGCCAACACGGCAAGCTTCACGCCCGCGCGTCTGGCTCACAGCGGTTTCGAGGACCGCGCCAGCGACCTGGCAAAGATATCGCTGTCCGTTCTCCGTCAGTTCAAGCCCCAGCATGTGTTGGTGGAGATCGGCCCCTGCGGGCTTCCCCTTGACCCGTCGAGCAAGGCCTCGCTCGTTGAGAACCGCGATCAGTATTCGCGTGCGGCTCGCCTGTTCGAGGGTATGGCCTTCGACGCCTTCTTCCTCAACGGTTTCAAGAACTGCGACGATCTGATGTGCGCCCTCATCGGTATTCGCAAGGTCAGCGACGCGCTCGTTTTCGCCTCGGTCGACGTTGACGAAGAGGGCGCTTTCGATGGCGGTCGTAAGACGCTTCTCGACGCCGTGTCCGTCATGGCCGAATACGGCGCCTGCGTGGTGGGCTTCTCTACGGCCGCGGGTCAGGAAAAAGCATGCGCTCTCACGCGCGAGGTAGCTCATGCATGCGACCTTCCCATCCTCGTTCAGCTTGAGGTTCGCGCTCGCAATGCGCGTCAGCAGGGACCCACGACGGAGAACCCGTATTATTGCGCCGACACCATGATGTCGGCCGCCGATGCCCTCCATGCGGCGGGGGCGCAGTTCCTACGCGCGGTGGGGGATGCGACGCCGGCATACACCGGTGCCCTTATGGCCACGGTCCTGGGGGCGGACGTGAAGATCGACCTATGACGCGCAACCATACGGGAACCAACTACGAGAAAAGCGAATACTTCGGCGCCTTGCAGCGCGTTGTAGACGGGCTCTTCGAGGAGCTTGAGGAAGACTACGCCGCCGACCCCATTCCCTATATGCTCGGGGAGAAGCCCTACCCCACGGTTCGTCGCCTTGACCTTGTGCTGGCGGTTGAGATGGCCGACCTTCCCGAGGACTTGGTGCGCATGGCCAACCTGATTCCTCCCGGGGACTACACGCGCAAGCGTCTGTGCGATCAGCTCAATTCCGCCATCACGGGACATGCTTGGGGACAGGTCTACGGAACGGTGTGCTAAGAGCTCGAATTCTTGTAGCGAAACGGTGAATAGCCGACAAATATTTGCTGTCAAGTCTTGCATGCCTGATAATTCCTCATTACTATATATCCGCACTGGTGAGAAGGCTAACCACAACATATTGTGGTTGAACTTGTTAATCAGGACATGGATAACTTGTTGATGAATAATGGGTTATCACAGGTCGGAGCGCTTAAGCTGCCTTGGTGGAAAAGTTGCCTTGCGCTTGCGTTCGGGTCTGTATTTTGTGTTGACGATCGACCTCGGGAGAATGTCTCTTTCGAGGTCGTACTGACCTTAGGAAAATTTCGCACTGCTCAAGGGGCGGTGTGAATCGAAAGCAGGCATAGGTAAACGAAGCAGAATCGAAGGAGCGCCTCATGATTACCACCATCATTAAACGAGACGGTCGTACCGCAACGTTCCATAAAGAGAAGATCGCCGAGGCGGTTGAGAAGGCCTTCCAGGCTTGTGCTGCCATGCAGGGCCGCGAGCAGGCCGACGAGATCGCCGACAAGGTTGTAGCCAAACTCGAGAACGGCGCCATCGAGGGAACCCCCACCGTCGAGGGCATTCAGGACCTTGTTGAGGAAACGCTTATCGAGTCTGGCTTCGTGCAGACGGCCAAAGCCTACATCCTCTATCGCGCCGAGCGTAACCGCGTTCGCGATGTCAACTCCCGTCTTATCAAGACCCTGAAGGATATCACCTTCTCCAAGGCCTCCGATTCGGACATGAAGCGCGAGAACGCCAACATCGACGCCGACACCGCCATGGGCACCATGCTCAAGTACGGCTCTGAGTCCGCCAAGCAGTTCTACGAGATGTGCGTGATCGACCCGAAGTTCGCTAAGGCTCATCGTGAGGGTGACATCCACATCCATGACATGGACTTCTACACCCTGACCACCACCTGCTGCCAGATCGAGCTGCGCAAGCTGTTCAAGGGCGGTTTCTCCACCGGTCATGGCGTCCTGCGCGAGCCCAATGACATTGCAAGTTATGCTGCGCTTGCCTGCATCGCCATTCAGTCTAATCAGAACGACCAGCATGGCGGCCAGTCGGTTTGCGACTTCGACTATGGCCTGGCTGACGGCGTTCGCAAGACCTACCGCCGTCTGTTCAAAAAGCATTTGGCTGAGGCTGTCGATCTTCTGACCGACGTGGAAGATGACCGTGCCTTCGTTGAGGGCATCCTTGCCCAGACCGAGGAGCAGACCGGCCTTGTTGCCAGCCTTGAGATGGATGAAGCATATCGCAGCACCCTGATGCAGCTTCTGGTCGAGGCGGGCATCGACGCAAAGATCGCCGAGCAGGCCGTGGCCTATGCCAACAAGAACGCCTCTCGCGACACCGATCGCACCACCTTCCAGGCTATGGAGGCATTGGTTCACAACCTCAACACCATGCACTCCCGCGCTGGCGCCCAGACTCCGTTCAGCTCCGTGAACTACGGCACCGACGTGAGCCCCGAGGGTCGCATGGTCATCAAGAACATGCTCCTTGCCACCGAGGAGGGCTTGGGCTCTGGTGAGACCGCTATCTTCCCTGTGCAGATCTTCCGCGTGAAGGAAGGCGTCAACTACAACCCCGAAGATCCGAACTACGATCTGTTCAAGCTGGCCATGCGCTGCTCGGCTAAGCGCTTGTTCCCCAACTTCAGCTTCCTGGACGCTCCCTTCAACGCAGCGCTGTACAAGGGAACCCCCGAGACCGAAGTTGCCTACATGGGCTGCCGTACGCGCGTCATCGGCAACACTCACGACCCCGAGCGTCAGGTTACCCCGGGCCGCGGCAATCTGAGCTTCACTTCCATCAACTTGCCGCGCTTGGCCATCCGCGCTAAGGGTGATCTCGACCTGTTCTTCGATCTGCTCGACTCCAAGCTGTCCTTGGTCATCGGTCAGCTTGACGAGCGTTTCGAGATCCAAGCTCGCAAGAAGGTCTACAACGCCCCCTTCCTCATGGGCCAAGGTGTTTGGATTGATTCCGAGAACCTGAAGAACGACGACGAGCAGCGTGAGGTTCTCAAGCACGGCACCTTGACCACGGGCTTCATTGGCCTCGCCGAGTGTCTGGTTGCCCTGACTGGCAAGCACCACGGAGAGAGCGCTGAGGCTCAGCGCCTGGGCCTTGAGATTATCGGCCATATGCGCAGCTACTGCGATCGCATCTCCCGTGAGCGCAAGATGAACTACACGCTCATCGCAACGCCCGCCGAGGGCCTGTCCGGCCGTTTCGTCCGCATGGATCGCGAGCGTTATGGCTCCATCCCCGGCGTCACCGATCGCGATTACTACACCAATGGCTTCCACGTGCCCGTGCGCTATCCCATCAACGCTTTCGATAAGATTCGTATCGAGGCCCCGTATCACGAGCTGACGAACGGCGGTCATATCAGCTACATCGAGCTTGACGGCGATCCCACCGATAACCTCGAGGCCTTCGAGTCCGTGATCCGCTATATGCACGACTGCGGCATGGGCTATGGATCGATCAACCACCCGGTCGACCGTGACCCCGTGTGCGGCTACAACGGCATCATTGAGGATGTGTGCCCGAAGTGCGGTCGCACCGAGGACGAGCATGCTCGCTTCGAGCGCATCCGCCGCATCACCGGCTACCTGGTTGGTACGCTCGACCGCTTCAACGATGCCAAGCGCGCTGAAGAGAGCGATCGCGTCAAGCACGGCGTGTAATGAAGGGGATCACCCACATCAACCTGTACGGAACCGCAGCCGACTCCATTGTGGATGGACCGGGGCTGCGGTTCGCCGTTTTCGTGCAGGGTTGCTCGCACCACTGCCCTGGTTGCCATAACCCGGGGAGCCAAGCTTTCGAAGGGGGCACCACGGTAGCCATTGCCGAGCTGGTGGAAGACATTCGCAAAAACGGCTTGGTGCGCGATGTCACCATTTCTGGCGGAGAGCCCTTTGACCAAGCGGAGGCCTGCGCGGAGCTGGCATCGCAGCTTAAGGCTCGCGGTTACAAGCTGTGGACCTATACGGGCTACGTCTATGAGGATCTCGCCGCCCGCGATGACGAAGCGGTGCGCACGCTGCTCGACATGACCGACGTGTTGGTGGATGGCCCCTTCGTATTGTCGAAGAAGTCCCTCGGCCTCAAGTATCGCGGCTCTTCGAACCAGCGCCTTATCGATATGGAAAAGACGCGGACGAAGGGAAGCGTCACGCTTTGGGAATCCTTCGAGAGTTTCCCGACCAAGCCTCCATCCTGGTAGTACGAAAGGGCAAGGCAACATGGCCCAAGCTGATAACCTGCAAGCAAGCGACATCACCCCCGATGGGGTGGAGGAGGGCTACCATTATCTGGAGACCCTCGTGCAAAACGACCTCGGCCTGCGTGTTGTCGCCGCGATCGCCATCTTGATAGCCACAGCTGTTTTGGTTCATGTGGCAACGAGCTTCATCAAGCGCGTCATGAACAGGGAAGGCTCTCTCATACCAGCGAATTCGCTGTTCCTCAACATAGCCCGTGTTCTGATATGGGCCTTCGGTTTGAGCTTCATGCTTTCGCTATGCTTCGGCATCAACGTGACCGGTTTCGTCGCCGCTCTTGGTGTCGGTGGCTTGGCTTTGTCGCTTGGCATGCAGGACACCATCTCCAATATCATCGGCGGCGTCAACGTGAGCGTTTCCGGCCTGGTGAAGCCGGGAGACCACATCAAGCTGGGAAGCGGCCTTCAGGGCACTGTGCATGACGTGACCTTGCGCCAAACGGTGATCGAAGATCGCGTCAAGAATCAGATCATCGTACCCAACTCAGCTATGAACACCTCGACGGTTACCAAGTTGCAGCCGACGACCCATTTGGTCATCCCGGTGGTGGTGCGCGCTGAGGACGACCGATTGACCGTGGTGGCCCATCACATGGAGAAGGCTGTGCACGCTGCTGTTTCGCGGGTGAGTAAGGTGAAGAAGGCTCCGGTACTTTCCTTCTCCGAGATAACCGACTATGGCTACCGCGGGTCTATGGTGCTTGACATAGCCGATTCCGATCGAGTGGTAGCTGCGACGGACGCCGCTGTGCGTGCCATGGCTCTGTATGCCCATGGTAAGATCGAGCACAGCGCTCAAGCGGTCTCTCCTGTGGAGGCGAGCGAGCAGCCGACGGGTTTTGACGTCATAGCTTAAGGAGGCATCCCTTGATCTATTACGTTGAAGACGACGCCAACATCAGAGACTTGGCGATATACGCCCTTAAGCAGGCGGGCTTTGAGGCTCAGGGCTTTTTGGGAGCGCATGACTTCTTCGAGCAGTGCAGCGCTCAGGTGCCCGATCTTATATTGCTTGACATCATGCTCCCCGAAGTTGACGGCCTTGAGATCCTGCGTCGCATCCGCGAAGACGAGGCTTTGGCCGATCTTCCCGTCATGATGCTTACCGCGAAAGGTACCGAATTTGACAAAGTGGTGGGCCTTGACGCAGGTGCTGATGACTATCTGGCCAAGCCCTTTGGCATGATGGAACTGGTGTCGCGCGTGAATGCCCTGCTGAGGCGAAGCCAACGCGCTTCCTCCGTGGCGGCAAAAGCGCAGACGGAGTTTGCGGTTGGCGGCCTCAGGCTCGACCTTTCTTCCCGAACGGTCCATGCCTGTGACGTGGCGGTCTCGCTGACCTTGAAGGAGTTCGATCTGCTTCACGCCCTCATGGAAAACGAGGGCAAAGTGCTTACGCGCGCTTACCTGCTTGAGCGGGTGTGGGACGTTACCTACGTGGGCGAAACGAGAACGGTTGACGTGCATGTTCAGACCCTTCGCCAAAAGCTCTCGAAGGCAAGTCCCGGGTATGAGGAGATGATAACGACCGTACGTGGCGTGGGCTATTGCCTGAAGCCCGTCGAATAGGTTGTGTCATGCGTCAAGCAAAGTCGAAAAGCCTTTCAAGCACCACGTTCAGAACCGTCCTCGCTTTCGCCCTGGCGGTCATGCTCGTGTTGTCCGTAGTGCTTACTTCGGTGTTCTATTGGTCGCATGAGGCTGATGCCGAACGTGATTTGGCATACCAAGCGCGCGATGTGGCGGCGAATCTCAATCAAACGAACAGTGCGGCGAACATCCCCGCGCTAGAAGCGCAGTTCTCCGGCCTCGTGCGCTATACGCTCATCGCAAGCGATGGCACGGTGCTCTACGATAGCGCCACCGCCGACGTAGGCTCGCTGGAAAACCATGCGAGCCGACCTGAGGTTGCCGATGCGGACACTCTTGGAGAGGGCGCTGTGTCGCGTTACTCGGCCACGCTTGGTACCGACACCATCTACGCCGCCGTAAAGCTAGAAGATGGCAGCATCGTGCGTCTTTCCGAGACGCGCGAGTCCATGGCTTCCTTCCTGGTAAGCCTTATGTTGCCCGAGCTTATCGCCTTTGCCGTGATCGCCGTCTTGGCCTTCTACCTCTCGCGCCTTCTGACTAAACGCGTTATGAAGCCCATCGACGCGCTCGATTTGAGCGAACCGCTCGAAAACGAGGTGTATGAGGAGATGGTGCCCCTGTTGCTGCGCATTGACGAACAGCAGGGCCAGCTAAAAGAGCAGAATCGCGAGCTTGCTCGCGCAGAAAACATGCGTCGCGATTTTTCCGCAAACGTATCCCATGAAATGAAGACGCCTTTGACCGTTATTGCGGGCTATGCTGAACTGATGAAAGGCGGATTGGTTCCTCAGCAGGATACGCAAAAGATCGCCTCTCTCATCTATGACGAGTCTCAGGCCATGCGTCAGCTCATCAACGACGTGCTCACCCTTTCGCGCCTCGATGAGTCGTCCTTCGATGCGGCAACCGATGCAGCCGTCAGCTTGCAGGAGGTGTCTCGTCGAGTAGCGCTTCGATTGCAGCCCTTTACCAAGGAGCGTGGCGTGACGGTTTTCACACGGGGGAAAGAGGTCAGGATACGGGGAAGCGAGATCCTCGTCGAGGAAATGCTCTACAACCTCGTAGAAAACGGCATTCGGTACAACGCTGCCGGCGGATCCGTCTCGATTGACGTTGCTCGCGAGCTTTGCCAGCGCGATTCGGGGAAGGATGACGCTTCCGAGACTCACTCCCAGCAAGCGGTTTCAGGTGCTTGCGAGCAGGCGGTGATACGCGTGAGTGATACCGGCCCTGGAATACCGAGAGAAGAGCAGGAAAAGATCTTCGAGCGCTTCTACCGCATGGAGAAGAGCCGGTCTAAGGAAACGGGTGGCACGGGCCTTGGTCTTGCCATCGTGAAGCATGCTGTCATGCAGCTTGGCGGAACGATTGAGGTGGAAAGCGAGATGGGCGAGGGTGCTGTGTTTGTTTTGCGGTTCCCCGCCGCTTAAAGGCGCGCCTTGGCACGCAAAAGCCCTGCTTCATCGTCAGAAGGATGAACCCACCTTGCATAAGGTGGGTGCTCGCAGCTTGCTTCCTGGCTTTCGCATCAACGGATGCGAATCTCCATTCCACCCGCTATCTTGAGCTCCCTCAGAGATAACGTCGGTCCATCACAAATATGACGGAAGCAGGACTTGGCTCAAGTATATAAGGAGCCCTATACGAGAAAAAGTCTTGACAGGAAATCGACAATCCCCGTCAAGACTTCTTCAAAACAATTAGCAGCTAGGATCTACTCAGATGTTGCGGCAGCGTTTGCGTCGCCATTATTGTTTCCACCGTTATCCGCAGAGCCTCCCGAATTTCCGCCTCCGTTGTTATTTTCGGGCTTCGGATCGGGATCGGGCTTGGGCTCGGGACCGAGGCTCACGTGAATGCGCACCGTTTCGCCGGTTTCAAGCTTACCGCCAAAGGGGCTTTGCTCCATGACGATGCCGGCTTTGATGTTATCGCTGTAGCCCTCTTCGATGCTTACCTTAAAGCCGGCATCCTGCAGGGTAGCCATGGCGTCGTTACGAGACTTGCCGACCACGTTGGGAACGCTGACGGTTTCGGTTCCGAGGGACAGGACGTACTTGACCGTGGATCCTTCAGCGACGGTTGCACCGGCTTCGGGACTTGTGCGGATGATCTTATTCACCTCGACGTCGGCCGAGTACTCCGCCTCCATGGGCTGAAGGACCAGCTTGTACTTAGACGCCTCGCGCTGTGCTTGATCAATGGTCATGTTGGAGAAATCGGGAAGCTGGACCTCGTTGACCCCCATGGAGATAACCAGATTGATCTTGGTTCCCTCGGGTTTGGTGGTGCCGCCGTCGGGATCCTGGCTTAAGACCTTGCCCGCCTCGGCGTTTTCGTCATGAGTCTTGTCGATGGTGCCTACCTGGAATCCCTCGGCTTCGATCATCTCAACAGCCTGGGCTTCGGTCATGCCGACGACATTGGGAACTTCCTTGCCGTCTCCGCCAAGCCCGCCCATGAACACGAAGGCAGCAGCAGCGATGACGAGAAGCGCGGCGATAACGCCGCCGATGATGGGAGCCTTGCTTTTCTTGGGCTCTTCCATCTGGAAGTTGTTGTTGATGTGCTTCTTGGGGGCCGCTGGTGCGCCGTTGTAGTTGGCCGGGCGCATGCCAGCGCTGCTCAGGCCCGGCATGGCCTGAGTTGCATCAACGGGGACGGCTCCGCCGCCGCGATTGACCGGAGCCAAAACGCGGGTTTCGGCGCCTGCGAATCCGCCGCCTACGCTGCGGCCGCCACCGAGGTTGACGGGTCGGCCTGCGAGGTAGTCGTTCAAAGCCAGGCGCATGTCATTTGCGGTGGCAAAGCGCTCGTGCGGGTTTTTCGCCAGTGCGCACAGGATGATGTCCTCAAGATCCGGATCGATGTTGGGGTTGATGTCACTCGGCAGGGGAGCCTCTTGCGTCACCTGCATCATGGCAACGGAAACGGCCTCTTCGCCATCGAAGGGAAGCTCGCCGGTGGTCGCCTCGAACATGGCGATGCCAAGCGAATAGATGTCGCTTGCGGAGGTGAGCTCCTTGCCCTGAGCCTGCTCGGGGGAGATGTAGTGCGCCGTGCCAAGAACGGAGGAAGTCTGCTGCTTCATGGAGTTCTTTGCGCGCGCGATGCCGAAGTCCATCACCTTCACGTTGCCATCAGGCTGAACCATGATGTTTTGTGGCTTGATGTCGCGATGGATGATGTCCTGGTTGTGGGCAACCGTGAGAGCCTGGCACACCTGTGCGGCGATCTCTGCGACTTTGCGCTGGTTGATGGCGCCGCGCTGGTTGATGGCGGTCTTCAGGTCGGATCCGCGTACGAACTCCATGACGATGAAGTAGGTACCGTTATCCTGACCCCAGTCATACACGTTAACGATGTAGGGGCTTTGCAGGTTGGCCGCCGCTGCGGCCTCTTGGCGGAAGCGCTGGGTGAAATCTGGGTCGGCTGCGTACTGCGGCAGCATCACCTTGACGGCAACCGTCCTGCCGAGGACGTTGTCGAGCGCGCGGTATACCTCGGCCATACCGCCGAGACCGATGCGATCCTTGATTTCGTAACGACCGTTGAAGGTACGTCCCGTCATCGTGCCTTGTTCGTTCACTTGTTGCTCCTTCTGCTCGCATGTTCGAGTGTTCGAGGTGCATGCGATGCGGTTTTCCGCAATCTATACCATTCTACTAAAGAGCCCGCTGCTTTTGCCTTGCGGCAAAGCGGCTGAAGCTCTGTGTTTTACAAAAGTCCCTGCGCGGAAAGCGCAGCCTCCATGACGTTTTGCGACCGCGCTGCGGCGCCTCCGCTCGGGCCCTTCTCCAGCACGATGGCTACAACCACCTTCGGGTCATCTGCCGGCGCCATGCCGACGAACCACACGTCATCGCTTCCATCGCCGCGCTCTGCCGTACCGGTTTTGCCGGCAACGACCACGCCGCTGACGGCAGCCGAGGTGCCCGTGCCGCTCGTGACGACGCCCTTGAGAACATTGCGCACGCGCTCAGCAGTGGCTGCGCTCACGGCCTGCTGCAGGCGGGTGGGTGTGGCCGAATAGCTGCGCTCGCCACTTGCGTTGTACACGCCAGCCACCAAGTAGGGCTCCATGATGAGGCCGTCGTTTGCCAAGCCGCAGCCAACGAGGGCCATTTCCAGCACGGTAGCCTGCGGACCCGCGGGGCTTTCATGTTCGCCGACAGGTTCGCCTGCGCCAGCCCAAGCCGTTTCCCACTCGGTCATTTCTTTGGGATCGGGCATGAGTGAGGTACGCGTGGGCAGCTCGAAGTCGAGGTCTTCGTTGAAGCCGAACTCTTCAGCTGCGCTTACCAGGCGCGAGGGGCCAAGCTCGGTGCCCACCTGAGCGAACACCGTGTTGCTGGAAACCTCGGTTGCGCGGGCAAGCGTGATGTCGCCGTAGTCCTTCTCGTTGAAGTTGGTGACCATTCCGCCGCCGATCTCCATTTCACCTGGCGCGCTGTAGACGGTTTCCTCGGAGGAGATGCCGTCTTCAAGGGCGGCCGCCAGGGTGACCATCTTGAAGGTGGAGCCCGGTGCGTAGAGCGCCTGCGTGGCTCGGTTGTAGAAGACCGACGAGCTGGGGTCGGCGTTTGCCTGGGCCAGCAGGTTCTCGATGTCGGAGGCGTTGTAAGTGGGGGCGCTTGCCATGGCAAGCACGGCTCCAGTCTCGGGGTCGATGACAACGCAGGCACCGTTATAGCCCGAAAGAGCATCCTGTGCCGCCTGTTGCACCTTCGAGTTTATGGTGAGCGAAACGTCATTGCCAACCGTACCCGCCCCGGCAAGGGAGTTTAGGGCGTCCAGCCACGTGGCGTAGTTCTCTTCGCCAATGAGCGTATCGTTGTAAGCGGCTTCGATTCCGCTGGTTCCGTACTGTGACGAGGCGTAACCCACCACATGTGCGGCCAGGGTGCCCGCGGGGTAGACGCGTGTGTAGGTGCCATCGCCGTTGTCGACACTCTGCGCAAGCACTACGCCGTCGTAGGTTGAGATGGTGCCGCGCTCGTTTTCTGCTTCGCGTGCGATGGCGTGGTTGTTGCCGGGCATGTTCTGGTATTCGTTGGCCTTGATGACCATGATCCAGGTGAGGTTTGCCACCAAAATGGCAAACAGCGCGGAAAACACCACCATGGTGTGAGTCAAGCGTGTACCGAGGGAAATGCGGCCAAGGACGCTGTTGGCGCTCAGGGCGCTTGTGGCCGAGGCGATTTCATGATCGATGCCCGTGCCCTCGTCACCGCAACGAAGAATAAAGCCAACGATGATGAAGCTTGCCAAAAGGGATGATCCGCCTTGGCTAACGAAGGGCAGGGTGAGGCCTGTCAAGGGGATGACTCGCGTAACGCCGCCCACGATGATGAAGGCCTGCAGCACGATGATGGCGGTCAGGCCGGTTGCGATAAAGGAGCTCACGTCGCTTTTTGCTCGAGCAGCCGTGACCATGCCGCGAATGGCGAAGCTCAAATACAGCAGCAAAACGCCTGCAGCGCCCAGAAGACCGATTTCCTCACCAATGGCGGCGAAGATGAAGTCGCTTTCGACGACGGGGATGTACTCTGCCAGGCCGCGGCCGATGCCGACGCCCACCATGCCGCCATCGGCGAGAGAATAGATGGTCTGAACAAGCTGATAGCCCTTGCCCGTGGGGTCGGCGAAGGGGTCGAGCCAGGTTTCCACGCGTACCTGCACATGCCCGAAGAAGGCATAGAGAACCAGCGCGGCAACTGCTGCGAGTCCAAGGCCTACGGCAACGTAGAGCTTTTGTCCCGTGGCCACGTAGAGCATGACCAAGAAGACGAGGAAGAAGACGAGCGCCGAACCGAGATCCTTCTCAAGCACGACCACCAGGAAGGCGAGCGCCCACATGATGAGTAGCGGAAGCAGCGTTTGCAGCGAGGGAAGGCGCAAGGGGCCGACGTCCCAGGTGAACACCGACAGCATCTCGCGGTTTTGTGCCAGATAGCCGGCGAGGAACAGCACAATGCAGATTTTTGCCAACTCGCCCGGCTGGAAGGAGAAGGGGCCGATGGACAGCCAGATGCGGCTGCCGTAAATCTCCTGGCCCACGATGGGCAGCATGGGGGAGAGCAGCAAAACGACGCCTACCATCATGAGGGTGTATTTGTAGTTGGCGAGCTTTTCTAGGTTTCGCAAGAAAACGAGCACGGCGATCATGCAGGCGATGCCCAGATACAGCCAAACGACTTGGCGTGCGGCCAGCTCAGGCGCCAGGCGCGTGACGAAGGCCATGCCGATTCCCGAAAGGGCAAAGGCTAGCGGCAGGATGGCCGGGTCTGCCCCGGGCGCGGTTTTGCGCACTACGAGGTGGGCCAGAGCAAAGGCGCCGAAGATGCCTAAGGGAACACCGAGGGAGTTGAGGCCCACGCTCTGACCATCATTGATGGCCAGCATGGCGAACAGCACGATGACAAGGGGTGCGGCGATGCAGAGAAGAGTGAGCTCTAGGTTTCTACGCGTCATGCGCCCACCTCCTCATCTGCCAAAGCTTTATCGCCCAAGCGTGCCTCCACCTCGATTTCGTACGAGGAAACGAGGGCTCGGGCGTCTTCGACGGAACCGGCTGCGACGCCGTCGCCTTTGAGGCGGTTGGCCAGGCCAGGCTGCAGGTCGGCCACGGAAACGTCGGTGACCTCTTCGAGCTCGGAGAAGGAGATGCCGAAGGCCTCGCCCGGGATACCGCGATAAATGGCCACGTAACCATCCGACTCGGCAAGATAGGCTGAGTTGTTCATGATGTAGTTAACGGCGAAGGCTGCGCCGGCAACGGCGAGTGCCATGCAGGCGAGCACGGCGCCGATAAGCATCTTCGTCTTGCGAGCAATCCTGCTGTGACGCGCCTCCGCAAAGCCCGTGACGTCGACTACGATAACGGTGACGTTGTCGACACCTCCCGCATCAACCGCCTGATCGATCAGGCGGGAGGCGCAGCGCTGCGGGTCTGTCACGCGGCTCAAGGTGTTTCTGATCTCGGCGTCGTCCAGCATGGCGGTAAGGCCGTCGGAGCACAGCAGCAAGCGGTCCCCTTCGTGCACGCCGATTTCGTAGAGGTCTGGTTCGGTGCGGGGGTCGCTGCCGAGTGCTCGGGTGATCACCGAGCGCTGCGGATGCGTCTTCGCCTCTTCGGGCGTGATGCGTCCCGCTTCGATGAGGTCGGCCATGAGGCTGTGGTCGCGTGTGATCTGCTGAAGACGGCCGTTGTGCAGCAGGTATGCGCGGGAATCGCCCACCTGGGCGATGACCAGATGCTCGTTTTCCAAAACTGCGGCGGTGCAGGTTGTTCCCATGCCAGCGCGGCCCTTGCCCTGATTCGCCGCCTGTATGATGGCGAGGTTGGCTGCTTCGACAGCTTGTCCCAGGGCATAGGCGTCGGGATGCTGCGGAGCGTTGCGGGCAATGGTGGAGACGGCAATTTCGGAAGCAACCTCGCCAGCGGCATGTCCGCCCATGCCATCGCACACCACGTAAAGCGGTGCGGCTACGATAAGCGAGTCTTCGTTGTGCTCGCGTACGCGGCCGACATGCGTGCCGCTTCCGAAGGAGGATGCCCTCGTCTGGGGGGCGGCATCGTAGGCCGCCGAGGTTTGATGAGCGCCGTGCGCTGCTTTGCTGTGTCGGGGTGAGGCCATTAGACGTACCTCACGCGGATGGCCACATCGCCGATCATGACGAGGTCCTTGCTCTTAAGCGCCACGGGGCCGTCGATGAGTTGGCCGTTAACAGCAGTGCCGTTGGTGGATCCTAGGTCCTCGACGAAGAGGTTTTGCCCCATCAGGTGGAAGCGGGCATGGCGACCCGATACGTAACCGGCGCCGATGACGATGTCGGCACCCGGAGATCGACCCACGATGACGGGGCCGTTGACGGCGATGGACACGCCGCGCAGTTCCTTGGGTCCGCGCTCGACGGAGATGTTCCAGGTCCGATCCTTCTTGCGTTGACCCTTCACCAGGCCGATGCCCGTTCGCATGATGGCGAACAGGAACAGGTAGAGCAGCGCCACGAAGAGCAGGCGGGCTATGAGTAGGAAGATGTCGATCACGGGAGCATCCCTTTCGCGTTTCGTTCGTTGAGTGTGGATAAGCTACGTTTGCGCGACGCTTAAGGCTCGATCGGGCGAACCCGATCCGCTGTTTAGATGAGCTGGAATTCGATGTCGGTGGTACCGATGCGGATCATGTCGGCGTCGGACAGCGGTGCCGACTTAATGCGGCGTCCATTGACCCAGGTGCCGTTAGTGGATCCAAGATCAGACAAAACCCAGGTGCCGTTAGCCTCCTGACGAATCTCGGCGTGGGAGCGCGAGGCGTTGATGTCGGGAATGACCACATGGTTGATGGATTCGCGTCCGATGGACATACGCGGACGGTTGAGCGTGAACGCGCGGTCATGAGTGACGTCGTAAAGGTAGGCCGTGAGATCTTCCGGAGCGGGGGCAAAGGGGTCCTGCGCCGGCTCGGAGCTTGCGGCACCAGTAAACACCATGGTGTTGTTGGGGTTTTCAGGCAGAGGGTCGCCGAGGGGGTCGGCGTACGGGTCTGCGTACGAATCGCCTGGGACGTTGTCGTATCCGGCGTCATATCCGCTATCCAGGCTTTGGCCGTAGCCGCCGCGTCCGCCCGCGCCGCCGCGAGCTGCGACAGGCTGGGGTTTCGGGGCGATGCTGATGCCGTAGCGCTCCATTTCCTCCTGGCGAAGCTGTGCCACGATGGGCGCAGCGACCATTTCGGCGATGATTTCGAACTTACCGCGCTTGAGATCGTCGTCAACGATGAAGCGTACGAGCGGCTGACCGTCCATCACGAGGCCATGTTCGCCGGCTTTTGCCGCCAGGTAGGTCTCGGTCTCGCCGGCCAGGGTGGGGTAGTAGCCAAAGAGGCGCTCGTCATCATCCCCGTTGACGAGCACGGTGTACAGAGTGGGGGCGTATTGCTTGCCTGCGCCGACCATCTTTTCGCGGCGCATCTGCTTTTCGGCTTTCTTGGCAATTTGCACGGGCGAAAGCGGCGAGCCCACCATCTTGTCGGCGGCGCCCTCTACCGTATCTTCCATTCTGCTTTCAAACCTCGAAAAGATGCCCATGGGTATCTCCTGCCCTCTGCTCTGTTTAAGCTGCGTTTAAGGAGGAAAACGATCGTCTTGCAGCCATCGGCCTTTCCCGCGTCTTCGGGCTGCATCCGCCTTCGACATGGGCTAACGATCGATTTTCTCAACCTCTCATGATGCCATAAGGCGAGCGCAAGCGCTCACTTTCTCCCTGATACTTTACGCAATCGCCATTAAAAGTGCATTGAATAGGGCCGATCGTTTGCGAGAGGGTTTCCTTTTCGCAAGGCTCGCCTGAGCCTGTCTGAACGAAAGGGCGAAGGTAAGCGTGAAATAGGTCGTGGGACTTGGGAGGAAATCCGCGCTGAGGCCGATAAGCCAGGCGGTTTTAATGTAATCTGTGCGCATGAGAAAAGTCGGCCTCCCGTTGAGCCAAGGGGCTTTGAGTTTGAGGAGCCGAGCTATAACAAGGAAGGGAAGAACAATGGATGACAAGAACGTCATGGGTGGCTTCTGTCCTAACTGCGGTGCTGCTACCCAGCCTGGTGGCGCGTTCTGTGGCAACTGCGGCACGAACCTCGCTGTCCTTGAGCCCGAGCCCGCTCAGCCTGTAATGGAGCCTGCGGCGCAGCCTGCAATGGAGCCCGCAGCTCAGCCCGTAGCGCAGCCCGAGCAGCCTACCGCCCAACCCGAGCAGCCTACCGCCCAACCCGAGCAGCCCATCGCGCAGCCCGATTTTGGTGGTCAGCCCCAGCAGCCCTTCGGCGCACAGCCCGGTCAGCCTCAGCAGCCCTTCGGCGGCGCCCCGACTCCGCAGCCCTTCGGCGGTGCTCCCGCTAGCCCCGTGAACTATCAGCAGCCCAAGCAGCCCGGTGGCGTAGGCGCACTCGTTTGCGGCATTCTCGCCATTCTCTTCGGCCTGCTCTCCCCGCTTATTGGCGTGATTCTGGGTATCGTTGCCATCGTTTTGGCCAAGAAGGGCGGAGACAAGGCAAAGATCGGCCGTATCTGCGGCATCGCCGGCATCGTTGTTTCCGCGGTCATGTTTGTCATCGGCATGGTTATCGGCATAGCTGCCGTTGATGAGATTATCGACGAGGGCCTCGACTCCTCGTCCACTCCCGTCCTTTCGGACGACAAATCCTCCAGCAGCTTGTCGGGCGCCTCTGTCGCTGGCAAGTACAACATTGCCTCCGATCTGTATATCGACCCCGAGGCAAAGGCCGTCGTTGAGGAAACTGCCGAGCTGTTCGAGAAGGTCGAGACCGGTGACTCTGCCATGATTCAGGAGATCGCCGACATCGCTGATCAGGGCTTCTATTCCGAGCTTGACTTCCATATGTCCGACTGTGGATACGATCCTGTGGACTACGCCAAGGGCATGACCGCAGGCTTTAGCTATGAGATCGAGAACATTGTCCTGAACACTGACGAAGGTACTGGTTGGATCGGCGTCAACGTTGATGCAAAGGATGTCTTTGACGTTCTGGAGGCCTTTAACAATGACATCGACGCGCTCGATGCAAGCGGTAGGGCTACCAGCATGACCGAAGCTCAGATCAAGGCCGAGCTCGGCTCTATGCTCTCCGATGCAGTGAACTCCGCAAGCGTCACCGACGATGTTAACTACGCAATCATCGACATCGAGCTTGTTGATGGCGTGTGGAAGGTTGACCTTGACTCTTGGAACTTCGAGCTTGACTACATGTTCGGTCTGGTCTAGACCCCAGGCGTCGTAAAGGCGCTCCATAGGAAGAAACAGGGCCTGCGGCACTCGGCGCCGCAGGCCCTGTTTGCGTAAAGGGTCGCTTTTCGGGCTTTTGCTCGCAGCGAGCCTTAGAAGGTGCGTCGGCTGTCTTGCACTATCTTGAAGAGCTCCCGCTGCGTCTTTTCGTACATGCTGATGAGCTTGTCACCGGTATACCCCTCTATGACAAGGGAGGTAAGAATCTGGAACGAAAGTCGGGAGTCGGAGACGTCAATTGGGGTTACCACGGTTTCTTCGTCGCGGCGACTGAGGAGTGCGTACTCGTTTTTGTCGAGGACGATCTGTCTGGGGATTCCGCTTTCGTCCTGTTCGGCTCGGATCATGAGCAGGACCGGATCGATTTCGAGCGCGGAGGCGATGCGCTCTATGTTCTTCAGACTCACGTTGATGCGCTGCTGCTCGATGCCGCCGATGTAGGTGCGATGCAAGCCGCTTTTTTCGGCTAGCTGCTCCTGGGTAAGCCCCGCGCGTTTGCGGTAGCTTCTCAGGTTGTCGGCAAGGATTTTCTGGATTCTCACGAGTCTTTCTTTCCCTTAAAAGAGCACGCAAGAATCAAACAGCGATGCATATAATTAATCTACATAATATAAGTAGCAGAAAGCTTGCCGGGCGAGGACTTTATTTAGCAGGTGAAAGCTTGTGATCAGGCACAACGCAAATTTCTTTAAATGAAGTAAGGTTTATCCTGCGCCCATAAACGTGCTTTGATCAGGTAATGCTATCTATAATAGGCAAAACCCAATATATAACGTAATGGGTAAAACTTTAAATTGGACAAAATATGCGAACTGGTCAAACGGCCTAGTTCGAGCGCTTGCTGCTCGAGCCGAGGGATGCATTTTTGTTTCGCTGGCTTGCGGGTATAGGTACAATGGCTTCACGCCCGTCATATCCCTTGATAAGAGGAGTTGTCGTGAGAGATTTGCCTGCGCATCAGCTTGACCCCAGGATAAAGAAGGTTTGGCGCATCAGCGACGCCATCTGGATAGCGCTTGCCTTCCTGTGCTGTTTTTTGCCTTTTGCCATAGCCGCCGTGTTCGACGGGTCGTCCTGGATCTTTATGGTGCTCGCGGGCATCGCCGTTGTATTCGTTGTCCTTATGGTGGTGTTTATGGCAGTGCTTCCGCCTATTCGCTTTGCTCGCTGGCGCTATGAGGTGACCGAGGACTATCTCGACATTGCCAAGGGCATCATTTGGCGAAAGCGCTACCTCATTCCCTTCATCCGCGTTCAGAACACGGATACGCGCCAGGGGCCCATCATGCGTGCCTTCGGTCTCGCGAGCGTTACGGTTGCAACCGCCGCCGGAGAGCACGTGATTCCCGGTCTCGGATTTGCCGAGGCTGAGCTTTTGCGCGATCGAGCTGCCGAGCTTGCACGCCTTGCTCGAGAGGATGTCTGATGCAGGGCGGCTTCGACATTCTCGAGAACGAGAAACGTCACGTGCACCACAGCTATATGTGGTTGGGCAGCTTGCGGACGGCGGGAATGGTGCTGTTCATCAGCGCTATCTCCATGGGATCCTCCTTCATAGGCGTTTTGGCCGAAGGCGAGATGAGCTCCTCAGAAGGCGCCCGAATCGTCTTCATCATCTTTTCTCTGTGTCTTGCGCTCATTTTGGCCGTAGTGCTCGCCGTCGTGGTGTATCAGGTGGTGTCGTATAAGCACCTGTACTACCAGCTGAGCTCAACAGAATTCAGCTTGTACAAGGGGATTTTCAGCAAGAAGCACGTTCACGTGCCCTATCAGCGCGTTCAGTCGGTAGATCAGCGTGCCTCCCTCTTCCAGCGCATCTTCGGTGTCTGTTCAGTGAGCATTGACACGGCTGGAGGTTCTGCCAACAAGGCCATCGTGGTTCCCTACCTTACCAAGCAGGATGCCGAAACCCTGCGTGCCGAGCTGTTTGCTCGCAAGGCTTACACCGCTGCGGTGTCGGCGGGCCTCGACCCTGCGGCCGCTTGGACCGCGATGGCTTCGGTGGGCACGTCGGCCTCTGCGAAAGCAAACCTGCTTGACGCTCCGGCCGACGTGTGGGATAGATTCAGCGGCGTGTTCGGCGGCACGGGCGTGGACACGGGGTTCGTCTCGTACGAATACGGCCTTTCCAACAAAGAGCTTGTGCTCACGGGCCTTTCCAACAACACCGCCTTCGTCTTTGTCGTCGTCGGCATCTTAGGAGTGGTGCTCGAAGTAGCCGAGATGTTGTTCGCCACCGCCCCGGGCGCGAGCGAGCGTATGCTTGATGCCGTGGTGCATTCGGCGGGCTCCCAGCTTGCGGGGGGCTTGGCCGTCGCGGCGGTTTCGTCTTTGCTGAGCGTGGCCGTGTTGATCTGGCTTGTGTCCGCTGCGGGCGTGTGCGTCTCCTATGGCGGGTTTCGTGCGCGTCGTCGCGGTAGCCGCATCGAGGTGGAGCGGGGGCTTTTGCAGCACCGCTTCCAGGGCGTTGACATCGACCGCGTTCAATCGGTAAGCGTCAAGCAAAGCTTCATCCGTCGGCTCCTCGGTTATTGCGAGATCTCAATCGG
>JAFXIM010000178.1 GCA_017533165.1 Eggerthellaceae bacterium | reverse complement strand
CCCGTCGCATCGATAGCGCAACCACCCAGCAGGGCCTTGGTGTAGTCAAAGCGAACGCCGTAGCGCTCCCCCAGAGCATCGATCACCTTCACGGCCTCGGCGATGATCTCCGGGCCGATGCCGTCACCGGGAAGCAGGCATATCTTGTAAGTCGCCACAGTGCACCACCCCTAGCCCAAGCTGCGCTTTGTGCGCTCGATGAGACCGCCTGCCTCAATGATCTCGCAGATGAAGGGCGGGAAGGCTTGGGCTTCGAAGCTCTCGCCCGTCGTCTCGTTCACGATGGTGCCAGCGTCGGCATCGACCTTCACCACATCCCCCTGCTTAATGGCATCAACCGCGGCGGGACATTCCATGATGGGTAGACCGATGTTGATGGAGTTGCGGTAGAAGATACGCGCAAAGCTTTTGGCGATGACCACGCTCACGCCTGCCGCCTTGATGGCGATGGGAGCATGCTCGCGAGAGCTGCCGCAGCCGAAGTTCTCCTCGGCCACAAGAATGTCGCCTTCCTGCACACGCTCGACGAAACTGGTGTCGAGGTCTTCCAGGCAGTGCTTGGCAAGAGCCTCGGGATCGGTCACGTTAAGGTAGCGTGCCGGAATGATGACGTCGGTATCGATATCGCGCCCGTAACGATGCGCTGCTCCTTTGAACTTCATAAAGATCCTTTCGATCATATTGAGGTGGCAGGGCTTGACCTCGGTTTCGCCTCGCGGACAAGCCCCAAACATCACATGCTTTCCTTACAGATCTTCGGGAAGACCAATGCGCCCGAGCACGGCGCTCGCCGCAGCAACCGCCGGAGATGCGAGGTACACCTCGCTCGTGGGATCGCCCATGCGACCGACAAAGTTGCGGTTGGTGGTGGCAACGGCTCGCTCGCCTGCGGCAAGACAACCCATGTGCCCGCCCAGGCATGGGCCGCAAGTGGGCGTGGAAACCGCGCAGTTAGCGTCAAGGAAAACCTCCATCAGACCCTCTTCCATACACTGGCGATACACCAGCTGCGTGGCGGGAATGATGATGCAGCGCACGTTTTTGTGCACTTTGCGCCCGCGCAAAACCGCCGCGGCCTGACGCATGTCCTCGATTCGACCGTTGGTGCAGCTTCCGATGACGGCCTGGTCAATGTTGATGTGGCGGGCCTCGGTGACAGGACGGGTGTTGGAGGGAAGGTGCGGGAAGGCCACCGTGGGAACAATGTCGGTGGCGTTTATTTCGTAAACCTTCGCATATTCAGCATCCGGATCGGAGTGGTATTCAACATACGGACGCTCGACACGACCGTCCATGTAAGCGCGCGTTACGTCGTCGACGGCGATGAGGCCCGCCTTGCCGCCTGCCTCGATGGCCATGTTCGACATGGTAAGGCGCTCCTCCATGCTCATGGACGAGATAACGCTGCCGCTAAACTCCATGGCGCAGTACAACGCACCGTCAACGCCGATGAGGCCGATGATGTGCAGGATCACGTCCTTGCCGGTCACACCCGGCGCAAGCTCACCTTCGATCTTGAAGAGAATGGATTCCGGCACCTTGAACCAAGCCTTGCCAGTGGCCATGCCCACGCCGGCATCAGTAGAGCCAACACCGGTCGAAAACGCGCCCAGGGCGCCATAGGTGCAGGTGTGGCTATCAGCACCGATGACGAGATCACCAGCCCCAACCACTCCCTGCTCGGGAAGAAGGGCGTGCTCAACGCCCACGCAGCCCACTTCGTAGTAGTGGGTGATGCCTTGAGCACGAGCAAAATCACGCACCGTCTTTGCGAGCTCGGCGCTCTTGATGTCCTTGTTCGGAGTGTAGTGGTCTGGAACAAGTAGCACCTTGGTGGGATCGAACACCTTCTCGACACCGATCTTGCCAAACTCTTTGATGGCTATGGGGGCTGTAACGTCGTTCGCCAGAACGAGGTCGAGGTCGCATTCGATTAATTGTCCAGGCTGAACTTCGTCTAAGCCCGCATGGGCGGCGAGTATCTTCTCCGCCATCGTCATTGGTCTTGCCACGACAACTCCTTTTCCACACGGAACGGCAACAAAGCGGCTCGATTGTAGCACTGGCTTTGAAAAGACCGGGATTATTCGGAGATACGATATGGGTTTTGAAACAAGGATTCAACACTTCCGTTCTTGAACCTGAGCAAAACAGGCGTATACTTCACTCAAGTTCATATTCTTCAAATGCTATGACGAGGAAGAATAGGGGCTAACCCATCTGACAGAAAGCCGGCGGTTATGCAAGCCGGTGTTGGGCGTTCCGAAAAGGCCTCCGAGCAGTTTGACATGAACGCACTTGCGGTTGCAGGCTTACCGCCGGGCCGTAGGGGCAAGTAGCGTCGAACCGGCGACTCCGTCAATGTCGTGCAAGCATCCGCCCTAGCGGCAGATGGCCTTTCCGCATTCCAGGTCCTGGTGCAAGCTACTTGCAGCAGGATTTTTTGTTTTCGGGTGAACGTGCTGCCTGATGGGCCGCAGAGCTCAATCAGACAAGGGGGCATACACATCATGACGAAGAGAAGCAGGGAAGGCGCCGCCGAGACCAGACGTAGCGCAGCCATCATGGGCGCGCCCCGGGGTTTGGGCAGCAGGACGGCCAAGCAGGGGCAGCGCATGCTCGGCGCACAGGCTATCGTAGCCTCGCTTGAGGCGGAAGGCGTCGACGTCATTTTCGGCTATCCCGGAGGCCAGGCGCTCAAGATCTACGATGCGCTCTACGACTCCACCCAGATAAGGCACGTGCTCGCACGCCACGAGCAAGGTGCCGTTCATATGGCAGACGGCTACGCCCGATCCACCGGCAGGCCCGGTGTGGTCGTGGTGACCAGCGGCCCGGGCGCAACCAACACCGTTACCGGCATCGCAACCGCCTACATGGATAGCGTTCCTTTGGTGGTGATCACCGGCCAGGTGCCACGAGCAGTCATCGGAACCGACTCTTTCCAGGAGTCCGATATCGTGGGCATCACCATGCCCATAGTCAAGCACAGTTTCCTGCTCCAATCCACCGATGAGCTCACCGCAACCTTCCGCGAGGCTTTCCACATCGCCGTCACGGGGCGTCCCGGACCGGTGCTTATTGACGTGCCCTCCGACTTAGCGGGCGCAAGCATGGTGTTCGAATACCCTGACGAGGTTAACCTGCCCTCGTACAAACCCACCTATCGCGGCAACGCCAAGCAGATCCGCGCGGCCTGCAAGCTTATCGCCCAGGCGGAGCGCCCCTTGCTTTGCGTTGGCGGCGGCGTGGGCATCTCGGATGCCAGCGATGAGCTGGTAAGACTCATCGACCTTATGCGCATTCCCGCCGTGACCACGCTTATGGGCAAGGGCTCTCTTGCGGCATCCCACCCCCTCAACCTAGGCCCCGTCGGCATGCATGGCGCGAAATACTCCAACCTTGCCGTCACCGAGTGCGATCTGCTCATTGCGGCAGGCGCACGCTTCTCCGACCGCGTTACGGGACGCCTTTCCGAATTCGCCCCGCATGCCAAGATCATTCACATCGACATCGACCCCGCCGAGATTGGCAAGATTTTGCCCGCACGTGTTCCCATCGTGGGCGATCTGAAAGGCGTGCTCGAGGGACTGATCGAGCTGCTGGAGAAGGAAGGCTGCACGCCGCGCACCGACGAATGGCTTGAGACCATCGCAAGTTGGCGCGAGCGCTATCCCTTCTACCACCCCAACGTGGGCGACACGCCCGACGATATCGTCCCCGAGCTGGTCATGAAGGAGCTGTCTTCCCAGCTTGACCCGCACCAATCCATCGTGGCCACCGAAGTTGGCCAGCATCAGATGTGGGCGCACCAGTTCATCGACCGAGAATGCTCGCGCAGCTTTTTGTCAAGCGGCGGCTTAGGAACCATGGGGTTCGGCTTCCCCGCCGCCATTGGAGCCGCTATCGCCAACCCCGATAAAACAGTGGTCTGCGTTGCCGGCGACGGATCCTTCCAGATGAACAGCCAGGAAATGGCAACTGCCGGCATCAACGGCGTCCCCGTCAAGGTCATGATCATGGACAACCGCTGCCTCGGCATGGTGCATCAGTGGCAGCGTTTGTTCTACGACGAGCGCTACTCATCAACTCAGCTTGCCGCAAATCCCGACTTCGTGAAGCTCGCCGACGCCTACGGCTGGCAAGCCGAGCGCGTAGAGAAACCCGAAGACGTAGCTTGTGCCATAGCCCGCATGATCGCCTGCCCCGGCCCCTTCCTGCTTGACGTGGCCATTTCGCGCGACCAAAACGTATACCCCATGGTGGCGCCGGGCAGCGGTATCGATGATGTGGTGGGCGCCATCGATGTTGCAGTCGGTGCCGTACGCTCCAACATGCCCGATCTCACCAATGACAACGTGCAAGACGACTTCGAAGAAGATGAGGACGAATGATGAATACCAAGCATGTGCTCTCCATCCTCGTCGAGAACAAACCCGGCGTGCTCTCCCGCGTTACCGGCCTGATCTCGCGCCGTGGTTTTAACATCGAGTCGCTTTCGGTCGGCCCGACCGAAGATCCCACGATGTCTCGCATCACCGCCATTGTGACCGCTGATGCCGTTGCCTTCGAGCAGATCACCAAGCAGCTCCACAAGCTCATCAGCGTTCACAAGATCACCGACCTGACCAAAGGCGACTCTATCGAGCGCGAGCTTGCCCTGTTCAAGGTCAACGCCACTCCTGAGCGTCGAAGCGAGATCATAGAGCTCGCCAATATCTTCCGTGCAAACATTGTTGACGTCGGTCGCAACTCGCTTACCATCGAAGTGACAGGTGACGAGGCCAAGCTCTCCGGTATCGAGGATCTATTCCGCGCCTACGGCATCAAGGAGACCGTCCGAACGGGCCTCATCGCGATGTCGCGCAACACCAAGATCTAATAGACCGCGCTTCTATCTCCCTTGGCCTCGCAGTCCCTCAAAAGAAGGAAAACCCATGACCCGCAAGATCCACATCTTCGATACAACCTTACGAGACGGAGAGCAATCCCCCGGCGCATCCATGAACACCGAGGAAAAGCTTGTCGTCGCCCGACAGCTGCTGCGCTTGAGCGTCGATGTCGTCGAAGCGGGATTCCCCATCTCGAGCCCCGGTGACTTCGAAAGCGTTCGCCGCATTGCCGAGCTTGCTGGCGAAGATGCCGTAGTCTGCGGCCTCACACGCGCCGTCGAGAAAGACATCGACGTAGCGGCCGAGGCCCTTAAGTATGCCAAGCGCCCCCGCATCCACACCGGAATCGGCGTATCTCCGAGCCACATGCATGACAAGCTGCGCATCACCGAGGATCAGTGCATCGAACGGGCGGTTCACGCCGTTAAATATGCAAAACGCTATGTGGATGACGTGCAGTTCTACGCCGAGGACGCAGGTCGCTCCGATTACGCTTTCCTCGCCAAAGTCATCCAGGCCGTCGTAGACGCCGGGGCAACGGTGGTAAACATCCCCGACACCACGGGTTATTCGCTGCCAGAGGAATTCGGCGCGCGCATCGCCTACCTCATGGAAAACGTTCGCGGCATCGAAAACGTGACCGTTTCTGCACACTGCCACAACGACCTGGGCATGGCCACCGCCCTGGCCCTCGCAGCGGTCAGAAACGGAGCGACGCAGGTTGAATGCACCATAAACGGCCTAGGAGAGCGCGCGGGAAACACGGCCATGGAAGAAGTGGTCATGGGCATCCGCATGCATGGCGAGGAGCTTAACGCTCACACGGATATCAACACACGCGAATTCATCAAGGCAAGCCGCCTCGTAAGTTCGATCACCGGCATGAACGTTCAGGCTAACAAGGCGATTGTTGGCGCAAATGCCTTCGCGCACTCTTCCGGCATCCACCAAGATGGCGTGCTGAAAAAGCGCGATACATACGAAATCATCGATCCCGCCGAGGTAGGTGCCGGCGTAAGCCAGATCGTACTTACCGCCCGCAGCGGCCACGCAGCCCTTAAGCATCGTCTGGAGGAATTGGGCTATGAGTTCGAAGGCGAAGAGCTCGATCGCCTCTACGAGGCCTTCCTCAACATCGCTGACAAGAAGAAGGAGGTCTACGATGAGGACCTCCAGAGCTTGGTGAGTGAGCGCGAACGCGAAGAGGGAGCTCTGTTCACTCTTACAGGCGTTCAGGTAAGCTGCGGCTTCCCGCTCAAACCCACCGCCACTGTAACGTTGAGAGACGTCGAAGGAAACGAGACCACCATCTGCGAATGGGGCACGGGTCCGATCGATGCGGTTTACAAGGCCATTGATCAGATCGTTGGCGTCGACAACGACCTGTCCGAATTCTCGGTTCAGTCAATCACCCGAGGCATCGACGCTCTCGGCGAGGTTACGGTTCGCGTGAAAGCTGCTAACGGCGAGGTGTTTACCGGCCGTGGCTCCGATGGCGACATCATCGTATCGTCCACCAAGGCCTACCTCAACGCCGTAAACAGACTCATGCAGCGCAAAATGTAGATTTACCCACGACGCTTAGACAGATAACAAGCCCCTCCTTCGAAAGAGCCGCAATAGGGACCGAAGGAGGGGCTTTATAGCGGCGCTTAAGACTGCCGCCCCGATCCTCTGTTGAAGCGAGTACTCGCCAAACGAAACTCAAGCTTACGCTCCCTCGCGTCAGCGGCTACCAAAACGACCGCAATACGCTGGCCGAGTCGATAGGTCTTGCCCGTATCCTGCCCGCAAAGGCACCAACGACGCGGATCGAAGGAGAAGTACTCCCCTCCCAGCATGCGAACGGGCAAAAAACCCTCCGCCGTATTATCGAGACGCACGTAAAGACCGTATGTGGCAACCCCGGAAACAACCCCCGAGAAGGACTCCCCCACAAAGCGCTCTAGATACTCGATGATTTTCAGCTCCTGAGACTCACGAGCAGCAGTGTCAGCAATACGCTCCATTTCGGAGGAGTGTTCAGCGATCCAGGGCATAGCAGACACCTCGGATCCAAACTTCTCGGGGCGCTTTCCCAGTTGAGCCTTCAACATGTGATGGACCACGAGATCAGGATAGCGGCGAATAGGACTCGTAAAGTGGGCATAGGCCTTGCTCGCCAAACCGTAGTGCCCGTCATTGTCAATCTTATAGAGAGCACGTTTCATGGAGCGAAGCACGAGAGACGATACGAGCTCCTCCTCTGGCCTGCCCGAGCTTGCATCCAAAATCGACTGGATAATGCGCGGATTACCCGTCATGAGCCTCAAAGCCATATCCTCGGTGAACCAAGGGAACTCCTGAAATACCGGAACCAGAGCGTCGAGTGCATCAGCCGACGGACGCTCGTGAACGCGATACATGCAGGGGAATTCCCTGCTCGCCAAATGAGAGGCAACGGTTTCGTTAGCCAAAATCATAGCTTCTTCGATGAGCTCTGTGGCATCGGTCTTGCGACGCATGATGATGTCGACGGGATTGCCATCCTCATCAAGCTTCACCTTGGCCTCGACAGCGGCAAAGTCTATGCCGCCAGCCTGCTTGCGTTTGGCAGAACGCTTTTTAGCAATTAGTGACAGAAGCTTGAGTCGTTCGCTTAGCTGAGCGAGGGGAAGATCACCCGCTTCCTTAAAAGAACCTTCGAGCATCTCCTGCGCCTGCTCGTAGGTCAACCGCGCTTCCGACATGATCAATGCAGGGTAAATGTCGTAACCAACCACATCTGCAGTCGAGTTGAGGAATAAATCCACCGTCATGCTTCTACGCAACTCGTGCGGTTTAAGCGAGCATAGGTCATTCGAAAGTTCATGCGGAAGCATGGGTATGACGCGGTCGGCTAGGTACACGCTCGTAGCCCGACGACGAGCATCCAGATCAAGGGAGGAATCCCAGTTCACATAATGCGCCACATCAGCAATGTGCACGCCCAACCGCCATTTCGCACCTTGAGGCGCATCGGCAAATTCAGCAGATCCATCAAGGACATCCAACGACACCGCGTCGTCATAGTCCCGCGCATCAAGGGGGTCCACCGTGAAGATAAACCTATCTCGAAGGTCACGGTATCCCTGAGCCAAAGCTCCAAGCTCATCAAGGCGCGCAGCACGAGCCTGCTCGATAGCAGCCTCCGAATACTCAGTTTCCAATTTATTCTTCGCAACGATGAGATCGATGCCAATTCGCGCATCGCCTTCCTGGCCTATCACTTCCTCGATAACGCCGGTTGCAGCCGTCTTTCTGGTGGGAAATTGAACTATGCGCACGCGCACCAAGGATCCATCCTGAATATCGGGATTCTCCGCGCGCATGGTAAAGATATCGTAGGGAATGCGCGCATCCTCAGGCACAACGACGCCGAAAGGCTCAGCAACCTCGTAGCGACCGATGAGGGTATCGTGAGCGCGCTCCAAAACACGCAACACCCGAGCCGACGGCCTCTCCGACGGCCCTTGGGAATCTGCGGCGTGACGACCCGATCCGCGACGCGCCCCCTTACGCGTAATGGGCGCGAGTTCCACCAGATCGCCGTCAAAGGCACCGTTCATATCATGCGCGGAAACGAAGTACTCACCCTCAGCCGTTTGAACGAAGCCGAAGCCACCACCGCGCACCACAAGCACACCTCGCGGATTCGCCCGTGAGGTGCGACGGGTATGAGATCTTGAACGCGCCATAAGAGCTAGCCCTTAGGCAAGGGAGCGTGCGGTATCGATGGCTATGCGCTTCTGCGAGTCAGCATCCGTTACGCTGAGATCAGGAGTTACACCCGTGCCGTCAATATCGGCGCCAAGCGGCGTGTAGTAATACGCCGCCGTATAGCGGATAGCACCGCCGAAGCTCAGCTCTCGCATGACCTGAACCGAGCCCTTGCCCACCGTTCTCACGCCAACAACTTCCGCGCGGCCGTTGCCCTGCAGACCAGCAGCCAATACCTCGGCAGCTGAAGAGGTATAGCCGTTAACCATGACCACCACGGGAGCTTCGGTAAGCGTGACACCCGTGGCATTTTTGGTGGTCTTCCCATCGGAGGTTTCAATCTCAACGATGACACCGCTTTTCACGAACATAGCCGCAATGTCAACCGCCTGCGTCAGATATCCGCCAGGATTATCGCGAATGTCAAGCACGAAAGAGGTCGCGCCTTGGGCGGTAAGAGTGCTGACTGCCTGAGACACATGCTGGGCAGAGTTCTGCGTAATCTGACGAATCTTGATGTAGCCAACCGTGCCATCCAGCTCGGTGGTCACATTGGTCACCTCGTAATCATGGCAGGTCAAAGTAGTGGTGAACTCCTCGCCCTTTTCGGCATCGAGGCTCACGGGGCGCATCCACGTGATAACAACGCTTTCGCCCTCGCCACGATCAATGGCATTTAAAGCCTCGGCCAAAGACCGGGCACTCGCGGCATTTCCGTCAATCGCAACGACCACGTCTCCCTGCATGACGTTCTTGCTTTCAGCCTCCGAACCCTCGAAGACATCGGCAACGTAGGCTCGGCCATTGTACTCGGCAAGAAGGACGCCGACGCCCGCATAGGAACCCGTGGCGGCCTCGTTTACATAAGACGCATAGCGCTCGGGGGTGTAATACGCTGCGTACGGGTCGTCAGTGCTCGAAACGAGATCCTCGACCATGGCTGGCGTTGCCGCGTCAAGATTGACGCCATACATACCGGCGTCCTCGAGCAAACCTTCCACCTCAAGAATGCGCGCACCGATGGAGTCGAGCGTGGAGTGCACCTCGCCGCTCGATTGAGCACCCAATTCCTCCTCGGCAACGGTAAAACCAAGGGATGAGATAAAGAGAGGCTGGCTTCGCACCAGGAAGCCAGCCACAAATGCAACAACAATGATGAGGAAGGTGCCGATCACACGCATGAAGCGCTGATTGCGCTGACGATCTCTCTTGGAAATCGATGCACCCTTTCGCTCACGCGATATATGCTTAGCACCTTTAGCCATGAAAGCCCTTTTCCGACGTCACTAGACCTTGAGGTAACGACGCATTGCGAAAGCGGAACCCAGAAGACCGATAACGAGGCCCGCAAGGACCAGCGAAGCGTAGATGATCAGATACATCTGGCCGCTCACCTCAAGCGACAGGAAGGACAGAGCCGACTGCAGCTGGGGCAGGGCGAGCATGCGCAGCGCCTGCAGAGCCGCTACGGCAAGGCCTGCGCCAATCAGGGCATGGAGCGCACCCTCCATCAAGAAGGGGCCGCGGATGAATCCGTTCGAGGCGCCCACCAGACGCATGATGGCAATCTCCTTGCGACGAGCGAGAATAGCCAGACGAATGGTGTTGTTGATGAACACGAGCGCGATGAAGGTGAGCAAGGCGATCAGGGCAATGCCGACATAGCGCACGTAGTTCGTGAGCGAGAAGAGCTTGTCAACCGTCTGCTGGCCGTATTTGAGGGAATCAGCAGGATTGTCAGGCTCATCGCAGATGGATCGGAAGGTGCCGTTTGCCTCAATCTGAGCGGCAACCTGTTCAACCATCTGGGGATCGGAAAGCTCCACGTCAATCGATGCCGGCAGCGGGTTAGTACCGTCAAGCTGATCGAGCACATCGGGGTTCGAGGTCATGGAGTTGCGGAAATTCTCGAGTGCCTGGTCCTTCGTTGTGAAGGAAACGCTTGCAACACCCTCAATGCCCCTGATGGAGTTCATGAGCGAATCGATGTCAGATTGCTGAGCATCATCGGCGACGTAAGCAGTAATGGAAACCTCATCCTCAATGGAGCTGACAAGGTTGTTCACGATGCAAGCGCCAACCAAGAACACGCCGATGATAAGCAGTGACAGGAAGATGGTAATGATGGATCCGAGCGCAGTGGAAAGATTGCGCGTAAAGCCCTGAAGGGACTCTTTGAAGAAGTAAGCGAGACTACGCATCGAAACCGTACACCCCCCTGTCCTGGTCGCGAGTCAGATGACCACGATCAAGCGCGATAACACGGCGACGCATGTTGTCGACCATTTCACGGTCATGCGTTGCGATGAGAACCGTAGTTCCCGTGCGGTTGATGCGCTCGAGCAGGTCCATAATGCCGCGAGAAGTCTGCGGGTCGAGGTTGCCGGTGGGCTCGTCGCAAATCAGCAGCGGAGGACGGTTCACGATAGCGCGCGCAATGGACACACGCTGCTGTTCGCCACCGGAAAGCTGATCCGGGTACTTGTTGAGCTTATCGGCAAGACCAACGAGGCGCAGGACCTCGGGAACCTGGGTCTTGATGACGTGCTTGCTCTTGCCAATTACCTCAAGCGCGAAGGCAACGTTCTCGAACACCGTCTTGTTCGGCAGGAGCTTGAAGTCCTGGAACACGCAGCCGATATTGCGGCGCAGGTAGGGAACGCGCCAATTGCGCATAGTGGTAAGATCCTCGTTCGCCACGTAGATCTTACCCTCGGTAGGCTTGATTTCGCGAGTGAGAAGGCGAATGAAGGTGGATTTGCCCGAACCCGAATGGCCTACGAGGAACAAGAACTCGCCTGCGTAAATCTGCAGGGAGACATCGTTCAGCGCGGGCTTGTTGGGCTGAGCGGGATAGATCTTGGTAACGTGATCGAAGGTGATGACCGGCGCACCCAGCTGAGTGGGCATGTCATCAACATCGAGCACGGGAAGCGATTGCGATAACTGCGATGTCATCTGCGCCTTGCGGGAATGGGCCCCACCGGCACGCAGCTGACGAGCAGGACGCGCAGGCTTAACCTGGCTCTCGTTATTCGTCACAGCTTGCTCCGTTCGTGTTGTCCTGTTTACTGAGACTTTGAGATTCTATCAAACCCTTTAGCGAGTAATAACCTTCTTCACAGCTTCAACAATGGAAGCAGCGTCAAGTTCGAAGTACTCGAGAAGCTCCTCGAACTCGCCGGACTTGCCGAAGCGGTCCTTCACGCCGACAAATTCGCAGGGCACGGGCATCTTTGCCGCCAGCAGCTCGGCAACAGCAGAGCCTAGGCCGCCGATAACACTGTGCTCTTCGGCGATGACCACGCGGGAAGTCTTGCCGACGGATGTCAGGATGCACTCCTCGTCGAGAGGCTTCACACAGAAGGCGTCGATGACCTCTGCGGAGATGCCCTGCTCGGCAAGAGCATCGGCAGCGAGCAGCGCCTCGCGAATCTCAACGCCGTTTGCGACGATGGTGACATCACTGCCCTCGCGCAGGACATAGGCCTTGCCGATCTCGAGCTCCACGTCATCATCGTAAACGCAGGGCACGTTTGCGCGGCCCATGCGAACATAGACCGGGCCGTCGGTATGGGCTGCCAGCTTGAGTGCCGCGCGAGCTGCGGCATAGTCAGCAGGCACCAACACGCGCATGCCGGGAAGGCCGCGCATGAGGGAAACGTCCTCGAGCATCTGATGGCTGCCGCCATCGGGACCCACGGAAACACCGGCGTGCGTCGGAGCAATCTTAACGTTGAGGTTGCTGTAGCAGACCGTGTTGCGGATCTGGTCGTAAGCGCGACCGGTGCCAAACACGGCAAAGGAGCCCGTATAGGCGATCTTGCCGGTGAGCGCCAAGCCAGCAGCGACGTCGATCATGTTCTGCTCGGCGATACCGCAATTGAACAGGCGCTCAGCGTAAGCCGGGTCGGCTGCTGCAAATTTGTTGAGGGTGGTGGAGCCGGTGAGGTCGGCGTCAACCGCCACAACGGGCACGCCGTCACCTGCGAGCTCTGCCAAAGTTACGCCAAAGGCGGCACGGGTTGCCTTTTTGACGGCAGCCTGTTCGGGGGTAGCAAGCTTAACCACGGTTGACCTCCTATTCAGCTGCGGCTTGCAGCTCGGCAAGCGCGGCCTCGAGTTGCTCTGCGTTGGGGGCCTTGCCATGCCAGCCCGCCTGGTTTTCCATGAAGGAAACGCCCTTGCCCTTCACGGTCTTAGCAATGACCGCATGCGGCTTGCCATCGCGCTGGGCCTTCAGCTTGCCCAAAAGCTCGATGAGGGCTTCGATGTCATGGCCGTCAACCTGATCGACCGTCCAACCGAAGGCCTCGAACTTAGCTCCAAGGTCCTCAGGGTTGCACACATCGGTGATCTTGCCGTCGATCTGAAGGCCGTTGTTATCAACGATGGCAACCACGTTATCGAGCTTGCGATGCGCGGCGAACATGGCTGCCTCCCAAACCTGACCTTCCTCGCATTCGCCATCACCCAAAACGGCGAACACGGCGCTGTCCTGGCCGTCAAGCTTGAGTCCCGCAGCAACGCCAGCGGCGATGGAAAGACCCTGGCCGAGAGATCCGGTGGACACCTCAACACCGGGCACCATGCTGGAATCAGGATGACCCTGAAGGCGAGTGCCCAGCTTGCGAAGGCTCATAAGCTCTTCGGTCGGGAAGTAACCCGCATGGGCAAGCACTGCGTACAGGGCAGGAGCTGCATGGCCCTTGCAAAGGAAGAACCAATCGCGATCAGCCATCTTGGGATCGGCCGGATCATGCTTCATAACGCCGCCATAATAAAGCGCCGTCAAGATGTCGGTGCACGAAAGCGAACCGCCAGGGTGGCCGCTTCCCGCTTCCGCAATCATGCGAACGATGTCGATGCGAATGTCATTGGCTTTCGCAGCCAACTGGTTGGAGTCCATGCTCTCCCTTTCACTCCGTTTTCCACTCATCTCATTCTACTTCAACAGGGACGATTCTTGAGCGAAGGGAGACCAAACTGGGAGCATGGTTTCGACGGAAAACCTAGGTCGGGCGGCAAAAAGCTAGCGGGACACGTTCCACTTGTGATAGCCGATGACGAAATCCTCAAGATCGCCACCGAGAACGGCGTCGACGTTGCCCGTCTCGACATTGCTTCGAAGGTCCTTGACCATCTGGTAAGGATAGAGCACGTAGTTGCGGATCTGGCTGCCGAATGAGTTTTCCATGCGGTCACCGCGCAAGGCATCGATTTCAGCCTGACGCTTGCGCTCTTCGATCTCGTAGAGCTTGGCCTTCAAAACCCTGAAAGCCGCTTCCTTGTTCTGCAGCTGGGACTTCTCGTTCTGACAGGTGACCACGATGCCGGTGGGCTCATGGGTCAGGCGCACCGCAGAGTCGGTGGTGTTCACGCACTGACCGCCCGGGCCGCTCGATCGGTACACGTCAACGCGCACGTCGGCGGGGTTGAGGTCAACCTCGATATCGTCGGGGAGCACGGGCAGGATCTCGACGCTGGCAAAGGTGGTCTGACGACGGGCCTTGGCATCGGTGGGGCTGATGCGCACCAAGCGGTGCACGCCAAGCTCGCTGCGAAGCATGCCATAGACGTTGCGACCCTCGATCTGGATGGTAGCCCTGTCAAGCCCGATGCCCTCGCCGGGAACCAAGTCGAGTACCGAGACCTTCCACTTCTTCGATTCGGCGTAGCGCACGTACATGCGGTAGAGCATCTCGGTCCAATCCTGTGCCTCGAGACCGCCCTGACCGGGGTTCACCGTCAAAATGGCATCGCCGGCATCAAAAGGACCATTGAACCAGGAATTTATCTCGAGCTGATCGAGCAGCACCGCAAGCTCGGACATGCAGCCCAAAGCCTCATCGGCAAAGGCCTCGTCTTCATCAGCCAGCTCGAGCGCCGCACGGGCATCGTCGAGCAAGGCGCAGGCCTGATCGTATTCGCCTATGAGGTCACGCAGGTTGCTCGCCTGCTTGGACACCTGCTGAGCGTGGTTGACGTCATCCCAAAAGCCAGCAGAGGCGATCTCTTCGTCGAGGGAGGCAAGCTCTGCCGCCTTCTCGTCGATATGCAGAAATCCTCGAGCGTCATCGAGGCGCTGCTCGAGCGTTTTCAGTTCTCTCATCTACTTACCACAGCATTTCTTGTACTTCTTGCCGCTGCCGCAGGGGCAGGGATCGTTGCGACCCACGTTGGCAAAGGGGTCGTCCTTGTCCTTAACGTAGGTCTGAGCCTTCTGGGGTGCCGGCTTGGGCGCTGCACCAGCTGCAGCTGCAGCTTGGGCGCTGGCGCTGCGACGGGCAGCTGCCGTACCCGAAGCCTCCAGGGCTGATTCGGGGGAAGAGTAGCTCATCTTGCGCTCAAGCGGATCATCCTGCGGATGCAAACCACCGGGGGCAGCCACGCCTGCGTTTGCCGCAGGGGCCGCAGCGAGCTGCAGGCGCAAAAGAGTGCGCAGATAGTCATCGTAAATGGAGTCCGTCAGATTCTGGAACGCAGCGTAAGCCTCGTTTTTGTACTCAACCAGAGGATCGCGTTGGCCGTAAGCACGCAGGCCGATGCCCGTCTTCAGGTAATCCATCTCCTGCAGATGGGCCATCCAGCGCGTATCGATAATGCGCAGCATAACCTGGGCGGCAAGGGCCCTCATGGCCTCAGACCCAAGGCTTGCCTCCTTTTCATCATAGATGCCCTGAAGGTAAGCGGTGAGCGCTTCGACCACCAAGGCAGGATCGTCGGCATGGTCCACATCACTTAGCTTGAACCCATCGGAGCCCGACATGGCGCTAGCCCACAGCTCAAGCTCCTTCACATCCCAATCGTCGCTCGCAAGATTACCTGGGCAGCAGCTGCCCACGATGGCGTTCACCGAATCGGCGATGATGCCGGGGATACGCTCGGCCATGTCCTTGCCGTCAAGGATGGCGTTGCGCTCTTCGTAGATGGCCTTGCGCTGGAGGTTCATGACATCGTCGTATTCGAGGACGTTCTTACGCGCGGAGAAGTGCATGCTTTCAACCTGGCGCTGTGCGCTCTCGATGGACTTCGACACCATAGACGCCTGGATGGGCATATCCTCGGGAAGATCACTCTTCTCCATCATGCTGGCGATGCTGTCCATCTTCGAACCACCGAACAAGCGCATCAGATCATCCTCAAGCGACAGGTAGAACTGCGAAGAGCCCGGATCGCCCTGACGGCCGGAACGGCCGCGCAGCTGGTTGTCGATACGACGCGACTCATGACGCTCGGTGCCGATGACGCACAAACCACCCGCAGCGATGACCGAGCGCTGCTCATCTGCGCACTGTGCCTTGGCGGCGGCAAGCGCATCTGCTCGCTGGGCTTCGCTGGCAAAGCCCTCGTTGCGCTCACCTTCCTCGTTAAACTCGGGCACATCGGGGTCGAAGCCGCGATGGCGCAGGATGTCCTCGGCAAGCACCTCGGGATTACCGCCAAGCAGGATGTCGGTACCACGACCAGCCATGTTGGTCGCAATGGTAACAGCGCCACGGCGGCCCGCCTGGGCAACGATCTGAGCCTCACGCTCGTGATGCTTGGCATTGAGGGTCTCATGCCTGATACCGCGCTTGTCGAGCAGGCGGGAAAGGCGTTCGGAGTTCTCGATGGAAACCGTGCCTATGAGGCAGGGCTGACCAGCTGCATGACGCTCAGCAACGTCGGCTGCCACGGCCTTGAACTTCGCATCGACGGAGCGATACACCAGGTCGTTTTCATCCTTGCGCGCAACGGGCCTGTTGGGCGGAATAGCCATAACGGGCAGGTTGTAGATGGTGCGGAACTCGGATTCCTCGGTCATAGCCGTACCGGTCATGCCGGCAAGCTTCTTGTAGAGGCGGAAGTAGTTCTGCAGCGTGATGGTGGCCAGGGTCTGGTTCTCCTCGCGCACGAGTACGCGCTCCTTCGCCTCAAGCGCCTGATGGAGACCCTCGGAGTAGCGACGGCCCTCCATGATGCGCCCCGTGAACTCATCGACGATCTTGACCTCGCCGCCGACGACCACGTAGTCGACATCGCGACGGAAGAGGAACTGCGCCTTGAGCGCCTGCATGAGGTGGTTGGCAAGCAGGCCCGAGGGATCGGCGTAAATGCCCTCGATGCCCAGGGCTGCTTCAACCTTCTCAAGGCCGACCTCAGTTGCGTAAATGGTGCGCTTGGCTTCGTCCTTTTCGAAGTCCTCCCCTTCTTTCAGAGAGGGCATGATGCGGGCGAACTTGTTATAGGTGTCGGCAGCCTGCATGCCGGCGCCGGAGATGATGAGCGGCGTTCTTGCCTCGTCGATGAGGATGGAGTCGACCTCGTCGACGATGGCGAAGTGATGGCCACGCTGCACGCGGCGATCAGCCCTGGTGACCATGTTGTCGCGCAGGTAGTCAAAGCCGAACTCGGAGTTGGTGCCGTAGGTTACGTCAGCCTGATAAGCGGGAATCTTCAAGGGAGAGCGCATGCCGTTTTGCAGCAGGCCCGTCTTCATGCCCATGAATCGATAGATCTGACCCATCCACTCGCTGTCACGACGGGCCAAGTAGTCGTTGACCGTGACGATATGAACGTTGTTGCCGGGAATGGCGTTGAGGTATCCCGCCAAGGTGGAGACAAGCGTCTTGCCTTCGCCGGTTTTCATCTCGGCGATCTGGCCGTCATGCAAGGCCATGCCGCCGATGAGCTGCACGTCGAAGTGACGCAAGCCGGTGGTTCGCACGCTGGCCTCACGCACGGCAGCAAAAGCCTCGGGAAGCAGGCTGTCAAGACCCTCTCCCTGATCGCTTCTCTCGCGGAAAGCAGCCGTGAGCGCCGCAAGCTCAGCGTCTGACAGAGCCTGCATAGAGGGCTCGAGCGCGTTGATGCGATCCACTACGCCTTCATATTTTTTCAACTGCTTGCCTTCGCCGAACTGCAGAAGTTTGGAAAGAAAACCCATCTTCGTTCTTCTTCCTATCCT